>DATNQE010000288.1:0-2676 GCA_036702895.1 Trichocoleus sp.
GCTAGCAGTAGGTAGGGGTCGCTTTCCAGCAGGGTCGTGACCAGGGGGCGAAATAGCTCTGGGTCGCCGTGGGAGAAGAAGCCACAGCCAATCAGATCGAGCACTTCTTTGAGCTCGGGGTTGCTGTCGTAGTAGCGCCGGGGGGCGTAGCCTTGAGCTTTGAGGGCTGTTACCTCTGGCGCGGTTAGGCCAAAGAGGAAGAAGTTTTCGGCGCCCACCTCTGAGCGGATTTCAACGTTAGCCCCATCTAGAGTGCCGACGGTGAGGGCACCATTCATGGAAAACTTCATGTTGCCGGTGCCAGAGGCTTCTTTACCCGCTGTGGAAATTTGCTCGGAGAGGTCAGCAGCGGGGTAGACTCGCTGGCTGTTGGTAACGTTGAAGTCGGGCAGAAAGACCACCTTGAGCTGATCCCGCACCGCTGGGTCGGTGTTAATCACCTCGGCCACAGAGTTGATCAGCTTGATGATCAGTTTGGCCATAAAGTAGCCGGGAGCGGCCTTGCCGCCGAAGATAAACGTGCGAGGCGGCACCTCCAGATTGGGGTTTTGCCGCAGCCGGTTGTATAGAGTAATGATGTGCAGCACGTTGAGGTGCTGGCGCTTGTACTCGTGAATTCGCTTGACCTGCACATCAAACAGGCTGTCGGGGTTGAGGGTGAGACCGCACTTATTTTGAACCAGTCGGGAGAGGGTTTGTTTGCGATCGCGCTTCACCTGCCGCCACGCCTCGCGAAAGCCGCTGTCCTCGATATGGCTCTCTAGCTGGCGCAGGTCGTCTAAATGGCGAATCCAGCCGTCGCCAATTTTGCTGCTAATCAGCTGAGTGAGGTTGGGGTTGCTGAGGGCCAGCCAGCGGCGAGGGGTAACGCCGTTGGTGACATTGCGGATTTTATCGGGCCACAGCTCGTGAAAGTCTTTGAGCACCGTTTCTTTAAGCAGATCAGAGTGGAGCGCAGCGACACCATTGACGGCGTAGCTACCAACGCAGGCCAAGTTAGCCATTCGCACGTAGCGCGGCCCCAGTTCGTCGATCAGCGACAGGCTAGCGAGTTTGGCCGGGTCGTTGAGGTACTGAATGCGTACCCGATCCAGAAAGCGCTGGTTGATTTCGAAAATGATTTCCAGGTGACGCGGCAGCAGTCGACCAAACAGGTCCAGCGGCCACTTCTCTAGCGCCTCGGGCAGCAGGGTGTGGTTGGTGTAGGCAAAGGTATTTTGGGTAATGTCCCAGGCTTCGTCCCAGCCTATGCCGTGCTCGTCTACCAATAGCCGCATCAGCTCCGCGACGCCGATGGCGGGGTGAGTGTCGTTGAGCTGGGCGGTGAATTTCTCGTGGAAAGTGGTGAGCTTGCGCCCGGAACTCAGGTGAATGCGGATCATGTCCTGCAGGGCGCAGGACACAAAGAAATACTGCTGCTCCAGGCGCAGCTGCTTGCCCTGGATCGGCTCGTCGTTGGGGTAGAGCACCTTGCTGATGTTCTCAGAGGTGACTTTTTCATTGACTGCGCCGTAGTAATCACCCAAGTTGAACGCCTGGAAGTTGAAGGATTCAACCGCTTCAGCGGTCCACAGGCGCAGGGTGTTGACGGTGTTGACTCGGTAGCCGGCAATGGGCGTGTCGTAGGGAATGCCCTTAATCCGCTTGCCGGGAATCCAGCGCTTGCGGAAGCGCCCGTCAGAGTCGGTGTAGCCTTCGCTGCGACCGCCAAAGCCGACGGTGACTGCTATTTCAGGCCGGGCGATTTCCCAGGGATTGCCGTACTGCAGCCACTTGTCGGTAATTTCTACCTGCCAGCCGTCGCGAATTTCCTGGTCAAAAATGCCAAACTCGTAGCGAATGCCGTAGCCAATGGCCGGGATTTCCAGGGTGGAGAGGGAGTCCATGTAGCAGGCCGCCAGCCGCCCCAAGCCGCCGTTGCCCAGGCCAGGCTCTTCCTCCTGGGCCAGCAGATCATCGAGATCTAGACCTGACTGCTTGACTGCCTGACGCACCGGTTCTTCAATGCCGAGACAGATCAAGTTGTTGCCCAAGTGAGGACCCAGCAGAAATTCGGCTGATAGATAGCAAACAATGCGGACCTCGGGGCGCTGATAGTTGCGCACAGAGTTGAGCCAGCGCTGCAGCATGCGATCGCGCACCGTATACGCCAGGGCCATATAAAAATCGTTGTGGGTGGCAACCTCTGGCCACTTGCCCTGGAGGTAAAACAGGTTGTCAGCGATGGCTCGGCGCAGGGTTTCTACGCTCAAGCCGGTGCGATCGTCCTCAATTTGCAGATTTGAAGTGGGCTGGCTATTGAGCTGATCAGTAAATGAGGTCATGATTTTCTCCGGAGGGGGCACCGGTAGTTTGAGCTTCTGGAAGTCAGAAGCAGTGCTCCAGTGAGGAGCTTTCCCAAAGGAATTTATCGAATGGTCTTGGGGCAGAATTTCTTCAGAAAGGGCAATCTTGTCTCTATTTGGAACGCTCTTGTCAGGCAACCAGGCTAGCTGAGGCCTGTAGCACCCCCAGCTAGCCCTGCTAGGTGCTTAGATGACCAGTGCTTAGGTGATCACAGTGGGCTGCTCACGGCCAGTCAGCTGACGAATCTGGGCGATCTCGTCGGCCAGCGTGATCAGGTCGCCCAACGCCTGCTGGGTATCTTGATCGTGCTTAGCTGGGTCGGCTTCGTAG
>DATNQE010000294.1:0-2817 GCA_036702895.1 Trichocoleus sp.
TGGCGGCTCCTTTTTGCGAATCGGTGCGCCAGTACCTGCAGCAGCACGACCCGACCAACCTGCCGCTCAAGGCCACCCATCATCGGGCGGTTAAGGGATCTCAGGAAGCCCACGAGGCAATCCGCCCCACCCATGTGGAGCACCTGCCGCAGAGCCTACAGCAGCTTACGGGGGATGAAGCCCGCCTCTACGCGCTGATCTGGAATCGGGCTGTAGCCTCACAGTGCGCTCCGGCTCGCCTCCGCAAAACCCGCATCGTCACTCAGTCTGGTGAGGCGTATTGGGAGGCGCGCGGCCAGGTGCTGGAATTTCCTGGGTACACCCGCTACTGGAACAACATCAGCGCCGATACGGTGCTGCCTGCTCTGACGCAGGGACAGCCCCTAACTCTTGAACAGGCCCAGGCAGACCCTAAGCAAACCCAGCCGCCCCCGCGCTACAGCGAACCCAATCTAGTAAAGCTGATGGAGCAAAAGGGCATTGGCCGTCCGAGCACCTATGCCCCCACGATTAAAACGCTGCGGCAGCGCGAATACGTGGAGCTGCAGCAGGGCAAACTGAAGCCAACGGCGCTGGGACTGGAGCTAGATAGCGCCCTCGAACAGCTGCTGCCAGATCTGATTCAGCCCGAGTTTACCGCCCAGATGGAGACGGCCCTAGATGCGATCGCAACCGGAGAGCAGGAGTGGCAGAGCTACCTAATTGGCTGGCACCGCAGCTACTTCGCCCCGGCTATCGAGCGGGCGCGACGCTCCCTGCCGAGTTTATTGATGAATTCTTTGGTTGAATCTGCGGCTAAATTTGGAGCCGAATCTGGGGCTGAATTGGGGGCAGGATTGGGGGTGCGATCGCAGATCCCATCTAGCTCTGACGTTTCGGAGAAAGCCGCTGCTCTCGCCAGTCAGGGGCCAACCCGCGCAAAATCTGCCAAGTCTACCTCCACCCAGTCTGGCTCCACGAAATCTGGCTCCGTGAAGCCTAGTTCCACGAAGTCTTCCTCTACAAAAGCTGCCTCTACAGGGTCTACGGCTGCAAAAACAGCCGCTGCAAAATCCACTGCTGCAAAATCCAGCTCGGCAAAAACAACCAAAACCAAATGCCCGACCTGCGGCGAGGCGATGAGCAAAGTCCCCTCTCGATCCAAGCAGCTCAAGGCCAAACACTTCCTCAAATGCTCTGCTACCGGCTGTGGCACAGTCATGTTTTGGAATGCCAAAGCCAAACGCTACGAGCTGCCCCACACTCAGCGCCAGGCTACCCAGCCAGACATGTTCACTGATCACCCCTGTCCGGTGTGCGGCGCTTTGCTAGAGCGCTATGCCTACACTAAAGAGGGCCAGGAGAAGGTGATGCTGCGCTGCTCGCTCCTCGAAAACCGCCGGGGCAAGTGCAAAGAAGTTGCCTTTTTCCAGAGCCGGGGTGAGTTTTGGTCGCCCAAATTTGGCACGTTAAAACTGCCGCAGCCCCAGATCTAGAAAGGGGTAGCCAATGCGATCGCCCACCGGCCTGGGCGCAGCTGCTCGGAGTTGCCTAAGTTCACGATGAGGAGACCTTTCGCATCTAGTGATGTGAATGGGCTAGATGCCGAGCACACTATCCGGTAGCGCTCAGGCTTGCTACCTCAGCACTTGCCTACAGGAGCGCGCTCGGTGAGCTGAGCGACGAGCTGAATCAGGTGAGTAGGGTCCACCGGCTTAGCCAGGTGGGCGCTGAAGCTGGCAGACAGAGCCGTTTTGTAGTCTTCCTCGCGGGCGTAGGCGGTCACTGCGATCGCAGGAATATTGCCCCCCTGATGAGGCTTGAGGGCGCGGACCCGCCGCAGGAGCGTGTACCCGTCCTCTCCGGGCATACCGATGTCGCTGATCAGCACATCAAAGGGACGGGTGGCCTGGGAGAGCAGGGTCAGGCCAGCTTGGGCTGAATCAGCGGCTACCGCCTCAGCGCCCCGGTCTTGGAAAATTGAGATCAGCAGCATGCGGGCATCGGGATCGTCATCCACAATCAAAATCCGCAGCCCTGCTAGCCGGGGGGCATTGCCCTCAGCGTTGGCCAGGACTGTCTCCAGCGGCGGCGATGCGTTCGCTTCCAGGGGGTGGGTGACCAGCAGCGGCAGTCTGACCGTGAAGGTTGCTCCCTGACCTTCTCCAGAGCTGTTGGCCTGTACCGTGCCCCCGTGCAGATCGACCAAGTGCTGCACAATCGCCAGCCCCAGCCCTAATCCGCCGTGATTCCGGGTGATTGAGCTATCTGCCTGGCGAAAGCGCTCAAAGATATGGGGCAAAAACTCAGGTTTAATGCCCTGCCCGGTGTCGCAAATTGTAATCTGGGCGCAGTAACGAGGGCCTTGGGGGCTAGGGAGGCAAGGGGCTTTGGGTTGGGAAAAGGGCGGCGGTGTCTCTTCTATCTGGGCCAGCTCAATGCTAACCTGGCCGCCGGTTGGAGTGAACTTGACGGCGTTGGAAAGCAGGTTCCAAACGACCTGCTGTAGGCGCTCTGGGTCCCCCGAGACCTGGTGAACGACGTCGCTAAAGGTGGTTTTGAGGCTGACGGCTTTGGCCTCGGCCATGGGCCGCACCGTATCGATGGCTGCTTCTAAGATGGGCTGTAGGTCCACGGTGCGCAGATTGAGCCGCAGTTTGCCCTGCAGAATGCGGGAGACATCTAGCAGATCCTCTACCAGGCGAGCCTGGGTTTTAGCGTTGCGCTCGACAGTCTCTAGCGCCCGCTTAACGGTGACTTCGTCAAACTTGCGGGTGCGCAGCAGGCCGAGCCAGCCAATGATGGCGTTGAGGGGCGATCGCAACTCATGGGAGAGCA
>DATNQE010000301.1:0-3440 GCA_036702895.1 Trichocoleus sp.
ATGAGCACAAGGTGGAGTGGCACCGCTCAGTGCTGCGGCGCTGGGACTGGGCCGCATTGGGCCTGCTCATTGTGTTTTGCTGGTTTCGCTTAGTGATGGGAGGCGAGGCTTGAGTCTGCCCTCGCCCGATCAATCTCGAAATCAGCCGTGGTGGGTGCGATCGCACCCCCTCCAGCACAAAACGGGCTCCGACGTTTTTACCGCTCTCTTTGGCGCTTACCTAAATCAGCCTGCCGCTGCTGAGTCGCTTGTGGCGCTGCTAGAGAGCCCCTATCCCCTGCCGGCTACCGCCCAAACTCCGGCCCAAAATGCTCGATATTCTATCTGTGCCGGACCGCCTCGCTGGGTTGATCAGCAGCCCTGCCTCTGGACGCCGACTGTGGGCGAAATTTTGCCAACTCTAGAACATTGCCTGTCTGAGTCCCCGTCGCTACAGGGGCCAGAGGCTGATTTAGCTGCACAGACGCTGCCGTTTACCGGCGGCTGGCTGGGCTGGCTGGGCTATGACCTGGCTTGGGAAATCGAGCGCTTGCCCTATCTCAAGCCCGATGCACTGCCGTTTCCAGTGGCCCTGTGGTACGAGCCTGCTAGCTTTGCTGTGCTCGATCATCAAGCGCAAAGGCTTTGGCTCGCGGCATCTAGCGAGGCTGACCTGGAGGCGTTGGAAGACCGCTGGCAGAAGAACTCTGCGCTCCCGCCTCAAGAAATAGAGCCTGCAGTCCCTGAGCCTAAGCGCTCAGCATCGCCGTCTGCTGCCCTGACCCTGCAGATGGACCAGTACACCTATGAAGCTGCCATTCTCCAGGCCAAAAAGCATATTCAGGCTGGGGACATTTTTCAGGCCAACCTGTCTTTGCGCTTTGAAACTCAAACGGCTGCTCACAGCTGGAGTCTGTACCGCCATCTGCAGCAGATTAATCCGTCCCCGTTTGCCTGCTACTGGCGCACCCCCTGGGGCAGCGTGATCAGCTGTTCCCCAGAGCGGTTGGTACAGCTGCAGGGTCGCCAGGTGCAGAGCCGTCCCATCGCCGGAACTCGGCCCAGAGGACAAACCCCTGAGGCTGACCAACAGCTTGCCGTGGCGCTGCTGAGCAACACCAAAGAGCAGGCCGAACACATCATGCTGGTGGACCTGGAGCGCAACGACCTGGGCAGGGTGTGCGACTGGGGCACTGTGCAGGTAGACGAGCTGCTGACGCTGGAGTATTACAGCCACGTTATGCACTTGGTCAGCAATGTTGTGGGCAGGCTGCAATTGGGGCATACTGCCATCGATGTGATTCGGGCGTTGTTTCCAGGCGGCACCATCACGGGCTGTCCCAAAGTGCGCTGCATGGAAATCATTGAAAACTTGGAGCCTGTACGCCGCAGTTTGTTCTACGGATCGTGCGGCTATCTTGATCGGCGGGGTAATCTTGATCTCAACATCTTGATCCGCACACTGCTGGTGGGCAATGCCAACCCGAAATCGCTGAATGCCTTGAATTCCTTTCAATGGCAGCCGGTGTGGGGGCAGGTGGGAGCTGGCATTGTGGCCGATAGTGAGCCGGAGCGGGAATGGTTCGAGGCCCTGCAGAAGGCAAAGGCACAGCTAGCGGCGCTGGGGTTGACGCTCGCTTGACGGTGCGCTCTCGCCTCCTGTTCCTAAATTCAACTGGCTATCCCCAAAATGCAGGGCAATCAGTGTGCTTGAAGATGTTCAAATAGGGTTCATCAGGCATTAGAATGCACTTTGACATTGCCGCTACCGCTGCTGTAGAGCTGGTGCATTGTCGTTGATAGTGCAGCAGTGAGCTTTAAATCAGCGTTTTCTGTAGAACAGCTGTCTCTGTGGCTCCTTCTTTTGCCCTTTTTGAGATTGCTGTACTAATATCGTTATTTTTCGTTCCTACACTCACCCCTACATCCAGACGAACACGCACTTCTAACCTGAATGAGCACAGAAACTTACCTGAATCATCCTACCTTTGGCCTGCTCTTCAGAATCTGTATGGTGGACGACAAACAGGAGCTTTTTGCAACGCTCTATGCTCAGCGACTGTTTTTCCTGGTGACGATTGCCACTCCAGAAGGGTTCCTGTTTGAGCCTGTAGGACGGGGAGATGCCCGGATGCTATTGGAGAATCGGATGCGGATGCTGCGCCGAGCAGGCCAGCACTCTGAGTATGACCGACTGCAAAAAACCTACAAGCAGACGTTTCAATGACGGCGCTCTGGTCTGCTGAGCAAACTATTCAGCGCATTACTGAAATACGAGCAAGTTTGCCCCCGACCGTTACGCTCATTGCGGTCACCAAAAAGCTGCCGGTAGAGGTCATTCGCACCGCCTACGCTGCTGGCGTTCGCGATTTTGGCGAGAGTCGGGTGCAAGAAGCGATCGCAAAGCAAGCCGAGCTGTCCGATTTGTCCGATATCACCTGGCACCTGATCGGCCATCTGCAGGCCAATAAAGCCCGCAAAGCCCTGGAGCATTTCCAGTGGATTCATTCGGTAGACAGTCTCAAGCTGGCCGAACGGCTCAATCAAATTGCCGCCGAGATCGGGGCTCAGCCCAACTGCTGCCTGCAGGTAAAAATGGTGCCCGACCCCCCCAAGACAGGGTTTACCCTAGATGAGCTCTGGCAGGCGCTGCCGACGCTAGGGCAGCTGCAGCAGATCAAAATCGCTGGGCTGATGACAATTCCACCCCAAGACACGTCCTCTGAATCCGCCCGCGAAATTTTTCAGCAGGCCCGAGAGCTCTCAGATAAAATCAATCAGGCTGGTGTGATCCAGCCGCCGATGACGACCCTTTCGATGGGGATGTCGGGGGATTATCGCGATGCGATCGCATCTGGATCCACAGCCGTTCGGCTGGGCACGATTTTGTTTGGCCCTCGGCCTAATTAGCGGCTGCAAAATGGCTTTCCGGCGGGCAATCGCTCCTCCCTTAGATAGAGTTAGAACAATAAGGGCATTCTCAGCAACCCCCTTTCTAGGGGCCTTAGAGCAATCTGCCCATAGCGTATGGGCAATTTTTGAGAGTACTTGATCACAGATTGATTGCAAGCCTTGTCCTTCTGTAGCCCTTTGCCTTCGGCCTCAATCGATCAAAATCCCTAATGATGGTCAGAGTTTTCCTTTCTCTTGAGGGCAAGCACAGCTTTAAAGGTCCTTGATCAGTAGCGCTTTCCAAATATTTGCGGAAAATTTTTAACTAATTATGAATACGCTATGATTCCAGGTGGTTTCGTGTATACTGTGGACTCAAATATTCCAATTGACGGAGTATTTATCCATCGCTTCTCAATTAAACCCTAGAGAACCTGCTAGAGAATTTGATTGAGAATCTACCGCCAATCAGTTTTATCGGCTAATCTGTACTAGCCAAGCTGTACTGGTAAAAAAGCCAATCAATTCTCAGCCCAGTGTTGGTTTTGATGAATAAGGCGCTATCATTA
>DATNQE010000597.1:0-3009 GCA_036702895.1 Trichocoleus sp.
AGCACAGCAGTACGACGAAGCGATTGAGGCGTATCGGGCGATTCTTGCGATCGCGCCCCGCGAGGCCAACGCCTACCTGGGCATCGGCGGGATCCAGCTCGTTCAGCAGAACTATCAAGCGGCCCTAGGAACCTACCAAACCCTGGCCCAGCTTGCCCCTGGCAACGCCAAAGTCTACGTGGCGCTCGGTGAGCTCTACCTCGAACAAGAAAATTACGATCAGGCGCTCAACTACTTGCAGCAGGCCCAGCGAGTTGACCCCAGGCAGGGCGAAACCTACCTCGGGTTGGCCGATATCTACCTGGCCCAGGACAACCGGGTGGCGGCGCTCAACAACCTGCGCCAAGCCAGCAATCTAATGCCCGAAAGTTCCGAGGCCCAGTATCGGCTCGGCGCCATGCTCTACGACCAGGGTAATGAAGACGCGGCCTTTGACTACCTGCTGCGAGCCGTACGGCTCAATCCAGAACTGGTACCCGCCCACGCCATTCTCGGCAAGCTGCTGCTCGATCGGGAAAACTACATTCAGGCGGTGCTCTCCTACCGGCGGGTCGTGGCAGCGGTCCCCCGCGATGCTGGCGCTCACTACAATCTAGGATTGGCGCTGTGGGGCCAGGGGCTACAGGCACAGGCTATCTCTAATGTGCAGACTTCCCGCTACCTTTATCAGCAGCAGGAAAATACCGAAGGGGCAGAGCGAGCTAGTGCACTGCTGGACTATTGGGGCGCCGAGTAACTGGGTTACGGGTACCGGGTGTGGGGTATTGGGTTTGGGGTATTGGGTGCAGGAAATTCGATACCCTACACCGGCTCCCAAAGCACCTGGTAGGCGCAGCTGTTAGTCAACTTTAGGAAATGGGATGACGGCAGAACCGCTCTTATCGATTTACAACTTCTTGCCCATTTCGGATGCTATTGCAACTGCTGGTCAGCCTACAGAGGCCCAATTTGAGGCTGTCCAGCAGTCAGGCTACGAGGTCGTTATAAATCTGGCCATGCCCACCGCCCGCAATGCCCTGCCTAATGAGCAGGCGCGGGTTGAGAGCCTGGGCATGACTTACATCCCTATTCCAGTGGTCTGGGAAAACCCCACCCAGGCCGATTTGGAGCAGTTTTTTGAGGCGATGGCGGTTCATCAGGGCAAAAAGGTATTTGTTCACTGTGCCGCCAACATGCGCGTTTCGGTGTTTATGTACCTCTACCGTCGTCTGCGGCTGGGCTTAGATGAAGCCAAAGCCCGGCCAGATTTAGAGCGCATCTGGCAACCCAATCCCACCTGGCAGCAGTTTATCGAGCAAGCCACATCCCCTACAGATTCTTAGAATCTCCAGCCCTACAATCAAACCCTCAAGATTGTTTTAATCGCTCAAGGTTACGAGTAGAGGGTTTAAGGGTATGGGTGAGAGCGTTATTCGGCCTGCCACGCTAGCAGATATTACGGCCATTACAGCCATCTACGGCTACCACGTGCAGCACGGCCTGGCTTCGTTTGAGTGGGAGCCTCCTGATGAATCAGAAATGGCTCACCGCATGAAGCAGCTGCTGTTTACAGGTAAAGGTTATCCCTACTTTGTGGCCGAGCAGGGTGGCAATGTGGTGGGCTATGCCTACGCCGGGCCGTATCGCACTCGAGCGGGCTACTGCTACGCTGTGGAAGACTCGGTTTACATTAAGCCCGGCTTTCAAGGTCAGGGGTTGGGCAAGGGACTGCTCTCGGTGCTGCTGGAAGCCTCCGCCCAAAGGGGCTATCGCCAAATGATCGCTGTGATCGGCGATAGCCGCAATCAACCCTCCATTGCCCTGCACCAAGCGCTCGGGTTTTACCATGCTGGAGTACTCAAAGACGTGGGTTTCAAGGCCGGGCAGTGGCTCGACAGCGTGTTGATGCAGCGACCTCTAGGGCAGGGAGCAACCATACTGCCCAAAGTGACAAAGCCTTAGGGGGGGCATCACCCGCCAAAAGCTCGTTTAAACAGCAAACCCACATCCATTCGTCCACTCAAAACAATCAAGCGGGAGCAGACTTTCCGCTCCCGCTTCAGGTTTAGCTTGAGGCTCTAGCGCTCAGGCTAGGCATTTTGCCAGATCTCACGCACTGTACCAGCAGGCAGCCAACCGCCAATCTCTTCGATCCGTTCCTCAGACAACTCCTCCTTAGTCGCCGAGAAGACCGCTTTCAGCACCTTCTCAGCGTTGGAGGTAGGAGGCACACTGGCCTCGTTATCAACCCGTGTCAGGAACAGCTCAGAGGTAATGCCCGTCCAGCCGGGACCCCGCAGAGGCGGACGAATCCGGCTGAGGAAGCTGACGATGGGGTTGGTGTCGTGCCAGATTTCGGCCACTTCCATCTGCAGCGCCTTGTCCTCGGTGTCGAGCGCCTCGGTGTGCAGCTCCGCCTCTACCTGGTCGGCTTCTTTAGTGGTCATTACGTCGCGCATCACGCGGAAGACAACTTCAGTAATGTCACGCGCATCGTAGGGATCAGAGATACCACCCTTAACCATGACCTTCTCTAGGAAGGGCATGTGCTCGTCGGGCAGGGGCACCTGCGGACCTTCGCTCAGGCCTTGGGGCGGGTTGGCCTCCATGTCCTGCAGCATGCGCTCACCTTTTTCGGTCAGCTCTGCCTTTTTGAAGGTGATCAGGTGGGGCAGCGGCCCATCGGATGCGCCGTAGGTATTGGCGATGCGGAAGTCGACTTCCTTGGAGCTAAACGCATCGGGGACGTCTTCCTGGTTGCCGTAGGCGTTGCCGCTAAACTCAGCGTTGATGTACTGCTTCTGGTTCAGGTAGTCCAGATGGCCCAGCAGATCCACCGGGGTCAGGTTCAGTCCCGCAAAATCCGTCTGGGTAAAGTGAACTGGGTCTGGGCCGGGCATGCGATCGCAATCATGCACCTTTTTCAAAATGATATAAACCACATCATCCCGAATCGGAATTGGCATTGGTTACTCCTAATAAACGTGAATCAACAAAAATTGAAGAAATTAAAAATGGAATATCAACGGG
>DATNQE010000306.1:0-2042 GCA_036702895.1 Trichocoleus sp.
CCGCCACAATAAAAGCCAGCCGCTGCAGCCGGGCCAGACCCTTTTCGGTCAGCTCCAGCAGGTTCAGCAAGTCGGGACTTTCAAACAGAGAAATGTCGTCGAAAAAAGCAACCTTCTGCAAAACCTGCCCCTGGCAGTAGCCCTGCACGCGATCGCGCAGTGCAGCAAACAGGGTCGTGCCGACCGAATCAAGAGAATCGACCACCAGGTTCAACCCCAGGGCAATCAAGACGCCCCACAGCAGTTTGGGGTTGCCCAGGGCAAAGCTCAGCGGGGCCTCAACGCCCCCTGCCTGAGCAACACGGGCCGCTTCATCAATAACGACTTTGCCCAGCACCAGCGATACCGAGGGGCCAACCCCGGTCAGCAGATTGAGCATTGCCAGGTTGCGCAGCTCCAAAGGCGCAGCCTGAACCACCATCCAAACACTCCGACGCAACGTTTCCAGAGGGGGAAGATCTTGAGGCTTCATGGTAGATGCAGTGTGATTTGTGAATGGAGCGAATTAGCCTGAGACGGATTGCTGTTCAATGCAAAGCTGTTTTCGGCCTCCGTAAAGAAATTGGGTGTAAATGGGTTATGCGCACCAAGCGCACAGTAAAGGTTGGCTCCTTTGTTGGAGTTGGTTACGGCTGAACAAAAATTGCCTTCATCGCAGCTAATTCAATTAGGGTTCTCCTAAATCTGGCTTGAACTCGCCAGCGCCGCCAATAGCAGAATGTTCTGCTCCCAAGTTCAGGAAAAGTCGGACTGTGTCCTGTGCTCTTTTGCTGACTAATCTTAAGCAACTGGGTAGGGTTCAGACCTTTTTCAGAAGTGCTTTCAAGATGGGGTTAATTCTTTACGGGTTGAGTTCCGGGTACTTTAGCTTGCGCGCCGAAAGCGCTCCTTTGATGGATTCACTGCTTTCCCCTCTTATTTCAGGAGCAATCCCATGAAATTTGCTGCCCGCATTGCTTTAGGTGGCCTAAACGGCCCGACTTCTAAACCCTCTTTCGGCAGGCCAGCAGGCATAAGAGTAGGACCCCTGCCGATTTTGACGCTCTCTACAGCAGTGCTGATGGGGGCTGCTGCCGCCTAGGAGTTGCCCCCCATTTTTGCCGATACGTCCGTAGATCTGGCGGCTCACGAAACGGTGGCCCGCTTTCCGGTCAACACCTTTCTAGAAAACATTGTGGTTGCCGAGAACGGCACGCTGTTTGTTACCAATCACGAAGCGGGGCAGATTGTGCGCTTAAGCCCAGGGGAGGAACCCTCTGTCTACGCCACCTCAGAGGGCAAGGTAGCGGGGCTGGCCCTGCTACCGGACGGCGGTTTGCTGGTTACTGGCTGGAGTGCGCCAGATTCAGCGACCGGCGCTGCAGTGCCTACGATTTCTCGGGTGGCCCCCGATGGCACAGTCACTACGCTAGCTGAAGCCGAGCAGGGGGTAGCAGGGAGTACTGCGATCGCATTTGGCCGAAGCGCACGATCTCACTTCTCTCTACGTGGTGACTAACGGCGGCATGTTTTTGCCGCCAGCCACGGGCGTAGTTCCCGCCGAAATTGTGCGGCTTGATGTCGGCCAAGAGGGGTACCCATTGAGTCCTTAGCCCGCTCAAACTTGAAGCCCAATAGGGCAGTCGGTGGCAGGCGGGATGCTGGAACTGAACCGGCAAAATAGCTATAAAGTAAAGCTGCGGCATCAAATACTTTGAATACCGCAGCTGTCATATTCGGAGGATGACACAGATTTATGGAAGTCGTTAGACCAGACCAGGTCCTTTTTTATCGTGACCGCCAGGCTCGTTGATCTCTTTGAGTTCTTCCGCCCGCCGAGCTTTATTGGCTTCCTCTTCTTCGCGGAGGTCGCCGGGCTCGTTGATATACATTTCGGGCTCAATGGCGAAGTTATCGACTAGCCCTTCCCGATCCATGCTGTAACCGCCAGCGGTATCTAAGCTCTCTTCGTGGTCAGGAAATTCTTTGTAATTTTCCCCTTCACGCTCCTCTCTTGCGGCAGTTTCTGCGGGGGTAATATGGGGATCGTAATTATCAGTTTT
>DATNQE010000310.1:0-5825 GCA_036702895.1 Trichocoleus sp.
CCGCCACAAGAAGTAGCAGGGAAAATCGTGGCGCACTTGCCCGTGAGCTAACCGCCCGTCGGTCCAGGGCGAGTCTCCCTCGGGCAACCAATCAGCCTGCAGCTCAGGGTCGTACTCCATGCCGTGTAGAGCAGAAAAGCGGAGAAAAACCCCCAGTTCATCAGCCATACGTTGGGCCGTCTCCAGCTCATGTAGGTTGTGTTTATGGACCAGAAATTGCCATTCAATTTCCATAGGGCTATTTTGACGGTCGCGCTCCTGCACAAATCGACGCAATCCGGCCAAAGCCTCTTCTACATTGCCGCCTACGCGGTAGCGACTGTAGCTCTCCTGGCTAATACCGTCGATGGCACACACCAAGTGATCCAGCCCAGTAGAAGGCATTTCGGCAGCTATTTCAGGCGTGACCAAAGTGCAGTTGGTCGAGAGCAGGGTAAAAATGCGTTTTTTGTGGGCGCGAACAATAATTTCTCGAGTGCGGCCCCAGTCCAACAAAGGTTCACCCTGCCCAAAAATTTGACACTGAAATAAATAGTCCCCCACCTCATCGAGGATACGGTCCCATAGATCTAGCGAAAGCCTTCCGGCTTCCTTGCCTTTGCGCGCGAACGGAAAAACTTGGCGATCGCAAAGAGGACATTCAAGGTTGCAGTAGTAAAGCGGCTCAACATTAATTAAGTAAGGCATTGACGGCACATCGACAATACGCCGTCGATAAGCCATCTCAGTACGCAGCGCGTTGGCTATCTTTTTGGGCGTTGCGTACTGCCAAACAGAGCGCCCATAAACTTTCAGCAGGCGGCCACGGTTCTTGTAGTTCAGCATGTGATGTAAACCCTAAAGGTATGGAGCACTCGAAATGAATTACCGCGACAGAAATCGCAGTATCAACTAACCCTTGCAGCCACTAATTTCAGCTTGCCAGAAAGCTAGATTTGGCATGTAGCTACTTCAAAATGATCCAGGTTCAGCCCCTAGATCAGCACCGCCTTATAGTCGTGTCGGCATCCTACACAGCTGCGCGTCTAGCTCAGACCATCCCTAGCAGTAATCGCGCTATCCATGGAGCTGCAGCCACCCTCGTGAAAAGACGAAAATAGGCCTAACAGTTATCACCATCAAGCAGCCAGCATCAGCAAAGTAGCTATCAGCAGAGTAGTTACGCAGTTAAAGGTACCAACAACTACACGGCTTGCCTTAAACGTCGAACCATCAGAGTTTTTTAGTTTTGGAAGCAACTTTTCAGCCAAGCTGTGGCGATGCCAATTCACCTGATCAAGCAGCAGCTCAGCTAGCAGAATCACCTGATTTAAAGCGCATCAGATCCCCCTACTTTGCCGGGGGCAATCGACGCCTTTAATTAATCTATGGGAACCTATTAGCACCCCATAAAGTGTGTTTTTAGCTACATTGATAAAAGATGACCCTGCTTTGTCAAGAAGATAACAAATGGATTACTCAACGGCAACTTCATAATTCACTATAAGAGCTAGTTTTCAGGGAAAAAACGAGTCTAAATTAGCCGAGTCGCCAATTTTCTCTCAAAAAGTTTTTTGGCTCGACAGAATGCTTAGCAAGCGAGCTCAGGTCTAAAAACTGCTCCAACGCCCTAACAGGCAAAAATCGATGATTAGCGACAAAACTCTCGACACTTGATTTAGTGGAGAGGTGGAAGCTTGCCCGAGCCAAGCATTTCCCCTCTGCAGTCTGTTCTCATTTCAGCGACGATAGCTGTAACTCGTTAGAGGCCTATTAGACAATGCAAATCTGGGTAGATGCTGATGCTTGCCCCAATGTTATTAAGGAGATTTTGTTTCGAGCAGCCAAGCGCACCCAAATTTTGACCACTTTGGTGTCAAACCAAGATTTGCAGATTCCTGCTTCCCCCTACATCGAAGCGGTGCAGGTGCGCTCTGGTTTAGATGTAGCCGATAGCTACATCGTTGAGCACTTGCAGGCAGGCGATTTGGTCATCACAGCAGACATCCCTCTGGCCGCAGCGGTCATTGAAAAGGGGGGCCAAGCGCTAAATCCTCGAGGGGAGTTTTACAGTCAGAGCAATATTCGAGAGCGCCTATCCCTGCGAAATTTTATGGAGGAGCTCCGCAGCAGCGGCGTCGAAACGGGCGGCCCGGCTGCATTTAGCCAGCGGGACCGCCAGAATTTTGCGAATCAGTTGGATCGTTTTTTGGCGAGAAGGTAGAGTTTGGGGTGCAGGATTCAGGGCTGAGGGGCAGGGAAGCGCTATTGGGGAAGGGGTGTAATGCCTATCCGCGTTTCATGTCGCTCGCGAAACAGTAAGGCCAATATGATGCATCTTCAAGCGGAATGGGTACAACCAATCTTGCGTCTGGCACCTTTCCTGATTAGGACATCGGTGGGCTGGATAGGGTAGTGTCCGAGGATTTCTGTTCTTCGCAAATAGGATCAGACCCGTGACCACTGCTCCTCGCCAACTCCTTCTGACGGCTCTGGAAAGGCTTGAGCTAATTCAGACCCTAAGCGAACTGCCCCTTAGCCAAATCGGGCAGCTCGAGTTTGCGCTGGCCGTACCCCGGGGCGTTATGCCTGGCGTTGCGGCTCCCGTTGGCGAGCGCGCCAAAGCACTCTTGGACTGGGCGGATGGGCCTACCGGGCCAGGGCTAGAAGTCGTAGTTGCGATCGCACAGGCTATCGTTCCAAGCCTACGAGCGCTGGGTCAGCCTGCTGCTAGCCGGCCTGTTACCGTTCAGCTTGTAATCACGTTTTCTGGGCAGGTTGATGCGATGACGATAGAGAAGCTGATGGCGATCCTCAATGAGGTGCGCTCCCTTTCGGGTGATGACTTCTTAGAGGTTCTGAGAATAGAGTCAGACCGGGGTATTGGTGTTGTCTTGGATGGAACACCTGCTGCCTTAGATGGGTTGCTGGCAATGTATCAGGCAGGCCGACTTCATCAGATACTGGGTACCCCGGTTCTCTCAGTTCAATTCAGCCGTTAGCTTCGTTTATCTACACCCTCCTAACGGCAGCGCCTTGGATAACAAAGCCCATCTTTCAATCGCTTCTTTAAGCGCTCCAGACGGTAGGTTGCGATCGACCCAGGTAGAGGACGTATAGAGTGACATGCGATGTCCCGCCAAAGAGGTTTGTTAAGTAGCACCCCGTAAGTAAACATAAGATGTCATTGCGTAGCTTGCTTCCCGCAGGGTGCGAAGCGCGGCAATCCCGTCGAGGGGCTACTCCTCGGAGATTGCTTCGGCCAAAGGGCCTCGCAATGACAATCTCTGGGTATGACGGTTGTTTATGTCGATCTACTTATAGCCTGTGTCGAATTAGTTAAGCCATTGTTAGGCCATTTGGGAGCAATTCGGTGGGAAGCTGTACCTCCGGTTGGGGGTACAGCCTCTACACCCTGTGTCCTAGTCGATCTATTGCTAGACAAGCCTTGAGGCTGGAATAGCGATGGTGAACTCGGTGCCTTGGCCTGATTGGGAGCGGCAGGTTAGGGAGCCACGGTGCTTCTCAGCGACGATCTGGTAGCTAATCGAGAGCCCCATGCCGGTGCCTTTGCCCACGGGTTTAGTGGTGAAGAAGGGATCGAAGATGCGATCGCACACCGCCGCCGTCATGCCGATGCCGTTGTCTGCGATCGCAATGACGACCTGCCCCTCTGTTAGGGCTGTGCGAATCGTGATGCAGGGCTGCCAATCGGCGTGAGTACGCGCCTCAGCAGCGTCTTCTAAGGCATCGATAGCGTTGCTGAGCACGTTCATAAACACCTGGTTGAGCTGCCCCGCGTAGCACTCGGTAGGGGAGAGCGAGCCGTAGTCTTTGACCACCTCGATCTTGACCCGCTCTGAGGTCGACTTGATACGGTGCTGCAAAATCATCAGGGTACTGTCGATGCCCTCGTGGATATCGACGGCTTTACACTCGGCCTCGTCCATGCGCGAGAAGGTACGTAGAGCCACCACAATCGAGCGAATGCGGTCGGCACCCACTTTCATGGAGCGCAGCAGGTTGGGCAAATCTTCAGTAATAAAGTCGAGATCGAGCTGCTCAATGCACTGCTCCACTTCCGGTCCGGGCTGGGGGCAGTGCTGGCGGTAGAGCCCCAGCACTGCCATGAGGTCGTCGATGTAGCCCTTAGCATGGGCTAGGTTGCCGTGGATGAAGTTGACCGGATTGTTGATCTCGTGGGCAACTCCCGCCACCAGCTGCCCCAGGCTGGCCATTTTTTCCGCCTGCACCATCTGCACCTGGGCTTGCTGCAGCGCTTGGAGCGTGCTCTCCAGCCGCGCCACGGCCTGCTGCAGCTCGGCAGTGCGCTCGGCCACCTTAATTTCCAGAATGTCGTTAGCGCTTTGCAGGGCGGCTTCAGCAGCTTTGCGATCGCACACCTCCTGCTCTAGCTGGCTATTTTTAGCCGCCAGGGTCTCGCTCAGGTGCCGCAGCCGCAGATGAATGTCGATGCGGGCTAGCACCTCGTCCTGCTGAAAGGGCTTGGTGATATAGTCCACTGCGCCAATGGAAAGCCCGGTAACCTTATCAGCACTATCGGCCAGGGCCGTCATGAAGATCACCGGAATGGCCGCCGTGGAGACGCTAGCCTGGAGCCGACGGCAGGTCTCAAAGCCGTCAATGCCGGGCATCATGACGTCGAGCAAGATCAGGTCGGGCGGGCTGTAGTTAGCTTTTTGCAGGGCGCTCTCGCCATCCTGAGCGACCAGCACTTCAAACCCAGCGTGGTCGAGGCAGTCGAAGAGAACCCCCAGGTTGGCCGGGTTGTCGTCCACAATCAAAATTCTTCCCCTGGCAGCAACGCCAGCAGCCTGGGAAATCGGCAGAGGAGAGGAAATCATAGCGTTTAGCTGACTCGGTACTGCTGAATGAAGGTGAGCAGATTCTTTTCCTGGAACCCGGCGGCCAGGGTCTTGAGATGCTGAGCAAACGGCTGGAGCTGTTCGTCCTGCTGCAGGATGTCGGCCTGATGGATAATCTCCTTGAGGTTGCCCCGCATAGCCAGGTCAAACAGGAGTTCTACGGTCTCGTTGGTAGGCCCGGGGTAGGTGCCTGGCAGGAGACTAGCAGCCCCTTGACGCCCAACCTGGGGGCTAAAGCCTGAATGGGTGGAGAGAACAGCACAGTCGCTGCGGTCATAAACCCACTCCAGCTTTAGCAGAGCTTTGAGTTTATCGAGCAGTTCTTCAGCCTCTACAGGCTTGGGCAAAAAGTCGTTGGCCCCTGCTTCTAGGCTTTGCTGCTGGTCGCTGTCAAATACGCTGGCAGAAGAGACGACCACGGCAATGGCCTGCAGATCCTGGGCAGCCCGGATGCGGCTAACCAGCTCGTACCCATCAACCTCAGGCATATCCAGGTCGGTGATGACCAAATCGACTCGATGAGCCGCTAGCAGCGCTAACGCCTCTTTGCCGTCGGCCGCCTCTAGCACCTGGAATCCCAAGGGGCTGAGCAGGCTGGCCACCACCGAGCGGTTCTCCCACTTGTCGTCGGCCACCAAAATGGTGCGTGGTGTGCCCTGGTAGCCCGTGATCAGGCCCCGCTCTGTGGTCTTTGCGATCGCACCCCACTCGTGGGCCTCCGGCATTTCCAGGTCAAACCAGAAAACGCTGCCCATCCCGGGCTGGCTCTGCACCTGAATGGTGCTGCCCATCATCGCCACAATTTTTTGGCTGATGGCTAGACCCAAACCAGTGCCCCCCGACCGCTGAGCGCTAGAGCCAACCTGTTCGAACGGCTGAAAAATGCGCTCTACCTGGTCGGGACTCATGCCGACCCCGGTATCTTTAACGGAGAATCGAATGCGGTGAACTGGGCCAGGG
>DATNQE010000598.1:0-2528 GCA_036702895.1 Trichocoleus sp.
AGAGCAGTGCGGGTAATGGCGTCAATGGCGCCAAAAGGCTCGTCCATCAGCAGAGTGCCAGGGTCGCCTGCCAGCGCTCGGGCAATGCCGACTCGCTGCTGCTGCCCGCCCGAAAGCTGAGCCGGGTAGCGGTGTCGAAAGTCGGCCGGCGGCAGCCTCACCAGGGTCAGTAGCTCGTCGATCCGCATTTGGATTTGGGGATTTGACCAGCCCAGCAGCTTAGGCACTACCGCAATATTCTCGGCAACCGTCATGTGGGGAAACAGGCCCGACTGCTGAATCACATATCCGATCTGCTGGCGCAGCTTAGTGGCTTTGAGCTTACGAATATTGGTGCCGCCGACGTAAATCGTGCCGCTGGTAGGCTCGTAGAGGCGATTGACCATCTTGAGCAGGGTCGTCTTGCCGCAGCCCGAAGGCCCCAAGATCACCACCAGCTCTCCTGCATTGATCTGACAGCTCACCTGATCGACCGCAGCCCGAGGGGCTCTGGGAAAGCGCAGCGAAACTTGGTCGAACTGGATGTTGCTCATAGGTGAGAGAGCGAATGGAGAAGTGGGGAGATAAACACAGAGAGCAGAAGGGTGGGGGTGTAGGGTAGCAGGTACGGGGTATCAGGCCAGCGGCTTCTACATGGCTTGCACCTTACACCTTGCACCCTGCATCCCCCGCCTAATCAATGACCTACTGAGTAATGAGGCCAGCTTCAGCGAGGAAATCACGGGCGACTTCGGCAGGCTCGCGCTGATTGCCGCTGACCTCGTAGTTGAGCTGCTGCATAACGCTGTCGGTCAGCAAGGGAGCAAGTTCGTTAAGGGCATCGGCAATGCCAGGATTGGCATCGAGGGTTTCCTGGCGCACAACCGGGGCGACCTGATAGGGCGGGAACAGCTGCTTGTCGTCTTCCAGCAGCACCAGGTTAAAGGCGCTAATTTCACCGTCAGTGCCAAAGGCCACAGCGACATCGGCTTCGCCATCTACCAGGCCCTTGTAGCGTAGACCCGCATCCACCGCTTTGTACTCTTTGAGGGAGAAGTCGCCGTAGGCCGCTTTGATGCCAGGCAGGCCGTCTTCGCGCACCTCAAACTCAGGTGGGCCAATTAGCGTCAGCTGGCTGGCCTGGGCAGCAAAATCGGAGAGGGTGTTAATGCCTAATTCCTGGGCTTTCTCCTCGGTCATGGCCAGCGCCTGGGTGTTGTTCATCGGAGAAGGCGTGAGCCACACCAGGTTGAACTGGTCGAGGTAGGCTTCGGAGACAGTCTGGTAGACCTCCTCCTGGTTGCTGTTAGCCGGCAGCTTGAGAACGGTTAGCAGGCCCGTGCCGGTGTACTCGGGGTAGAGGTCGATTTCACCACTTTGCAGCGCCGCCTGGGCCACTGGAGTGCCGCCCAAATTGAGCTTGCGCTCGACGTCAAAGCCCGCGTCTTCCAGCACCAGGGCATACATTTCGCCGATAATTAGAGCTTCGGTAAAGTCTTTGGAGCCAACGCTGATTGGGCCGCTGCTGTCGCCACCGCCAGCCCCACCGCCACTGCCGCCACAGGCTGCGATCGCAACCGCCGTGCCCGTTCCCAACAGCACCTGAGTAAACCATCGCCGCGATCGCTGCATTACCTGCTCCCTTTTCGATGCCTAATGTCGTCCCTGTGAGGAATATCCATAGGAACGCTAATGTCCATAGAGAATAGCATTTCCGTTCAGGTTGAGCATAGGTCAGCAGGCGGCAACAACCATAAGGAAACAATATGCTTTTGAGCTCAAGTGATTTTTAATGTGATTTGAACAACATTCGAAATTGTCTTTGGCTGAAGATGCAGGCCAAGCTCACCAATGGGAATATACGGGTGATTTTGTAGATCTATCTACAAAATCATGCTTAATCGTCAGAAATTGTGGCTGTGACCGCCTTCCTGCAAAGCCTAAAAGGCTTTCAAATCAACCTATTGACTATTCGTTTGGACGATGGAAAAGCTCTATTCCTTCGCCTAGGATGAACACCAACTGATGTCAGTAGGAGACTGTTGTCCATGCCTTTACATAGACTGAAAGATTACTACCCCAATTACAAGGAAACCCTGGCTGACGGCCAGATGCACAGCATTGATTCCTACTCTCTCTACACCCAAGGTGGTGAGAAGATAGGGTCTGCAAAAGATATTCTTGTGGACGACTCTGGCCGCTTCCGCTATCTGGTTGTAGATACCGGTCCGTGGATCTTTGGCAAGAGCGTTTTGCTGCCGATCGGACTGGCTAATTTCGATTATCAAAACGACCGGATTCATGTTAACGGTTTGACCAAGGACCAGGTAGAAAACCTGCCCGAATACAAGGATGACATGGTGATCGACGAGCACCATGAAGGCCAGGTTCGCAGCGGTTATCAGCCCCTGGGCCAACAGCGAAGCGGTCGTCAGTTCATGGGTCAGACCTATGCCGCTGGTCAGCCTATCCGTCAAGTTGAAGATATGCGCGGCCTCGAGGGTACTGCCGGTATGGCGCCGGTTGAGGGCGCCGTTCGCACTCAGCGG
>DATNQE010000599.1:0-4497 GCA_036702895.1 Trichocoleus sp.
CCATCGCCTTTGAAATACTGATCCGACTCAAACAGGCCCACGCTGAGAATTAGCGGCAGGGGGACTTGAGCTTTAGTCGTACGCAGAATTCGCGCGCCCTCTTTGACATCGCGAATCTTGACCTCTAGCAGATCCAGGTCGGCCTCTTCTACCAAATCAACCTTGTTGAGCAAAATGATGTCGCCGTAGGCGATCTGATTGTAGGCAGCCTGGCTGTTGAACAGATCAAGGCTGTAGTTCTCAGCATCCACTACTGTGACGATGGAGTCGAGCCGGGTCAGATCCCGCAGCTCAGTCCCCAAAAAGGTCAGCGCAATGGGCAGCGGATCGGCTAGGCCCGTCGTTTCGACCACCAGATAGTCAATCTTGTCCTGCCGCTCCAGCACCTTATAGACCGCATCTAGCAGGTCGTTGTTGATGGTGCAGCAGATACAGCCGTTGCTCAGCTCGACCATGGTGTCGTCGCTGTTTTCGGTGGTAATCAGCAAATCGTTATCGATGCCGATCTCTCCAAACTCATTGACCAGCACTGCGGTTTTGAGCCCTTCCTGATTGGTCAGGATGTGGTTCAGCAGGGTCGTTTTGCCGCTTCCTAGAAATCCGGTGATGATAGTGACGGGCAGGCCGTGCTTGGCATCATCCATGCGATTCTGCTGATCAGAGGTAACGACTGAGGTCATGGTGGCCGATTCCGTATGGCTAAGCTAAGTGAACCGCTTCCCGACATCAGTGAAGCTCGATAGTCACTGCATACTGGCACTCACTACCAGCTCAAGAAGCAACATCATTTATAGTAGCTTCCATTTTGCGGACTGCCACGGGCTCTGGGATAGAGAGCAGAACGGGCTGAGGCATGGGTTCGGGCAATGGCGCCGGCAACGATACCGGCGCTGAGCGCAGCCGCAAATCATTTAACAGCTTGAGCACGGTTGCCCCGGTTACCCAACGAGACAAAGGCTTGAGAAATTTGTCGAGCGGGTTGAAATCTGCGATCGCATCTCCCACCTGCACCCCTACAGGCTCCAGGTGCTTGCCCTCTAGCTCTGTGTGCAGCAACCCTTTCGACTGCAGATGGCGATACAGCCACAGCACATCGCTCTCGGCCTCACAGGTGTCTTGAATGCTGCCCGCAACCGTATCTTTGTCAAAAGAAATCAGACCCGTCAGGTGAAATAGCTGGCTGCGGTCAATTAAGTCCTGCGTTTGTCGTCGGGTCGGCTGCACCCCCAGTTTCAAACGATCCAGCAGACGCGCCAAAGCCTTCACTGGAACAGCAGTGGTCGTGTCGCTGATGTCAGGCGCCATCAACAGCGAAGGCTGGTTGCAAATCCCCTGCTCCTGGCCTGTCAATCGCCGCTGCAGCCACTGAGCCGTTTGAGCATCAATCACCTCAGCGACGGTTGCGGCATAATTCTTACCGCTCAGCAACTCCAGCAGAGCAACATATTTACATCCCAAGCTGTGGCCTAGCCAAAAGTAGCTGGCGGATTCTGAGTAAACATCGGCAGCGTATCCCTGCGCTTGGGCTTGAGTAGACAAAAGCTGTCGCAGGGTTTGCTGCTCATCGAGCAGATTTAGAGCGATAGACCAGTGGCGAAAGCTGAATCGGAAGGGCAGCGCTACCAGGGTGTAGCCCGCCTGAAAAAGCTCATTTAGAAGATGGCGGTAGAAAATCGTGGGGAAAGTGCCAAAAAAGGCTCCACCAATAAACAGAATGACGCCCTTAGGCCTGGGGTGAAGCGCAACCCAGCTGAAGGAAAGGGGCTGAAATTGAGGCAGCATAAGCTGAGTCTCCCGAAAAAGAGTTGTTCAAGATGCTCAAGAAAAGGGGCGACCCGTAGACCGCCCCCGAGAGTCCAACTCGAATTAGCGATTCACTCGCTCCATGCGGATGGGGATATTTAGCTTGGAGAGCAAATCACTGACGTTGTTGAGGTTGTCTTGGGTAGGCTCAATCTGGCTCAGAATGTCGACCAGGGCCTCAGCCTGCTGGGCCTCCGAAAGCCCCTCAAAATCCAGGCTAGGACGGAGCCGCCCAGGAATCTGGGTTGCCAATTGCGCCACCAGGTCTGGAGTAAAGGGAGGCCGAAAACCCGGCTCCGGAGGAACTTCGTTCAGCGCTTTGCCGCTAGCCAAAGCCATTGGGTAGTTAATTTGGTCAAACTCACCGCTGGTTGAAGCTGGGAAATCATTCGGTAGGAACGTACCGCGCGTCTCGGGGTTGAGCAGCACCTTGACGGGCTTATCGCTCTGCGGCCCAAAGATGAAGGGACCCGGGAAGCCTCGGAAGACCGCAGGCAGCCGCAGCCGCACAAAGCCGCGGATCTCCAAATCGGGATTGGGATTGCTGAGTAAATCGAGGGGCAGCTTGGGCAGCAGCTGCACCGAGGCGGTTTGCTTAGCAGGCAGACGGAAGGAGCCCCGGAAAGTCTCACCGCCCCCTGAGGTAAGGGTCAGCGGTGTGTTGGCCCCAGCGATGTCGATGAGCAAATCAACGTTGTTGGTCAGGGTGCGGTCAGGATCAACCGGGTTGGGGGTGCTGGCCACAAACTCCAGCTGAAAGGTGAGGTCTTTGTCCTCCAGGTTAGAAATCGTGAGGAAATACCCCTGCACCACTCGGCGGGCCACAGCTGCGATCGCAGCCGCCCCCGGAACCGCTGCCGGAGGCAGGGGAGCAATGCGCTTAACCAACAGTTCAAAAGTCGTGATTTCCATTGGGCTAACTCCGTTAGTTCTGAGCAGCAGTGATGGCTCAAACGTTTATCAGAAGAGGCTTTGAGACATATTTCGCTGCTGACAAACTCATTCTGGCCCGCTCACTCTGCCCGTGGCGTCACCCGCCAGGGTCATCTTTAGATTCGCTTAATCAATGGCGGAACTAAAATAGGGTCAAGGATTTAGCGCCACGAGTCAGGAGCCCGGCAGGATTGATCCGGGCTCCCTTTCAGTGTTGAATCGTTCAATGTGCCCATCGCATTTCTCACTGGCCACTCCCCTATGAGCCTTTCTATCTACAACACGCTGACCCGCAAGAAGG
Organism: Trichocoleus sp.; assembly: GCA_036702895.1. Lineage (GTDB taxonomy): Bacteria > Cyanobacteriota > Cyanobacteriia > Phormidesmidales > Phormidesmidaceae > JACVSF01. Next base: position 3,038 of record DATNQE010000599.1, read on the forward strand.
AGCCCTTCGAGACGCTAGAACCAGGCAAAGTGAGAATGTACTGCTGCGGCGTCACAGTTTACGACCATTCCCACCTGGGCCATGCTCGCTGCTATGTGGTTTGGGACACGGTGCGGCGCTACCTGCTTTGGCGCGGCTACGACATGCGCTATGTGCAGAACTTCACCGACATTGACGACAAAATTCTCAATCGGGCTAAAGACGAGCAGTCCTCCATGCAGACTGTAGCCGAGCGTTACACTCAAACCTATCTTGAAGACATGGCGCGGCTCAATATTCTCGAAGCCGACGAATACACCTACGCCACCCAAACTTTGGACGGCATTCAGCGGCTGATCTCAGAGCTAGAGCAGAAGGGCTACGCCTATCCGGCAGCGGGCGATGTGTATTACGCCGTGCGCAAGTTTGAGGGCTACGGCAAGCTCTCAGGCCGCAAGCTAGACGATATGCAGGCAGGAGCTGGCGGCCGAGTTGGCACCGAGGAAACTCGCAAGCAAGACCCGTTCGACTTCGCCTTATGGAAAGGGGCTAAAGCCGGAGAGCCTTTCTGGGAATCACCCTGGGGACCAGGGCGGCCCGGCTGGCACATTGAGTGCTCGGCCATGATTCGCGAGCATTTAGGCACCACCATCGATATTCATGTGGGCGGGGGCGACCTGGTTTTCCCCCACCATGAGAACGAGATTGCGCAGTCAGAAGCGGCCACAGGCCAACCCCTGTCCCGCTACTGGATGCACAACGGCATGGTGAACGTAGACGGTGAAAAGATGTCCAAATCTCTGGGCAACTTCACCACCATTCGTCAGCTTTTGGATGCCCCCAACGGCCCCGAACCGATGGCGGTGCGGCTGTTTCTGTTGCAGGCCCAGTACCGCAAGCCGGTGGACTTTACGGCAGATGCGATCGCATCTGCCCAAAACAGCTGGAACACGCTCAAAGAGGGTCTTTTGTTCGGTCACCAGTTTGGAGAAAAGTTGGGCTGGGCTGACGTTGCCGATTCAGCGTTTGGCGATCCGGCAGCCATGCGAATTGACCGCGATAGCCTCGCCGTTCAGCAGTTCCAAACGGCAATGGACGATGACTTTAACACCTCGGGCGGGATGGCAGTGCTGTTTGATCTGGCGAAAGATCTGCGCCGCGCAGGCAACCTGATTGTCCATGAGGGCAAGGCAGACACCGACTCAGACACCCTGCGGCAGCAGTGGCAGACGCTGGTATGTCTCGCTCAAGTCCTGGGCTTGGAAGCCCAGCCCGAGGCCAAAGCGGCGGCTGGCGGAGGGCTATCCGATGCCGAGGTAGACGCTTTGATTGAACAGCGTAATGCCGCCCGCAAAGGCAAAAACTTTGCGGAGGCCGATCGGCTCCGCGATCAGCTTCAGGCCCAAGGCATTACCCTGATCGACAAACCCGGCGGCGTTACCGACTGGCACCGCTAGGGAACATACCGCTAGGGAACATAT
>DATNQE010000320.1:0-2431 GCA_036702895.1 Trichocoleus sp.
CGTTGAAACGGAGATTCTAGCCATTGCATCTGGTGCACTTGAGCCTTTGCAGCAGTGGGTAGAGCAAAACGCTGTGCCCTTTCCGGTGCTGCACGATGAGGAGTGCCGGGTGCTGCACCGCTATGCTGGGCCGCTGCCGGAGGAAGTACCGGTTGGGGTGTTTATTTGCGATCGCTTCGGCGAACTCTACACCCAGGCCCTTGCCCCAGGCGCCGAAAACCTGCCCAGCGAATCCGAAATTCGAGACTGGGCAGGCTTCATTGATATGCGCTGTCCGGAGTGTTTCCCGCCGGAGTGGTAATGCCTTAAGGAACGACCTGCTTCAGGTGATCGGCCAGGCGAATTGCCAGCGCCGCCAGGGTCAGTGTTGGGTTTGCCGCCGGGGAGCTGGGGAAGACCGACAGATCGCAGGCATACAGATTGTCGTAGCCGAGGAACTTAAGGTCAGTATCGACCACGCCATCGCCATTGGCGCTCAGGCGCAGCGTTCCCACTTCGTGGGCCACACCACCCAATCCGGCCTCTTTCAGCGTCAGGTCGTTGTTTGGCAGAGCCACACCCCCTAAAGCGGCGATGACCTGATCTTTCAGAGCATTGGCTTCACCTAAAAAGCGATCCGCATCCCCACTGCGCTGCATCTGCACCTGCGGCTTCACAAAAGAAGGCCCATTCTGCTGCACGCTGTTGCCGTCCATTAGCGGCGAGTTAAACAAAAACACCAGCTCACAGAGCATCAGGTTGTTCTTCAAAAGCTGCTGCCGGGCCAGCAGGTTGTCGTCTACATAGCGGCCCTGGTTAAAGTCTGCGCCCAGCTCCAGCACCATGTTGAAAGCGTGCTGGTTACCGTTAATCGTCTTGTGCTGCGACAAAATCTTGCTCGACTCAAGGGCACTGAAGAAAGGCGAACCCGCAGGAATAGCAAAGTGCGTGAAATAAATGGGGTGGTCGGTAATGCCCACTCCGATCTTGCCGTTGGGGTCATTCAGGCCGCTGAGCTGAGCGATTTTGGCGCTCTCTACCGTTCCCGCCGCCAGCACGACGGCTTTGGCCTGGTAGGTTCGCAGTTTTTGGGCAATCAGGTCAAAAGCAACCACGCTGGTGACCGAGGTACCTGAGGTTTTTACTTCTACAACCGCATGGTTAAGGTTGATGGAGAGATTTTGATTGCCAGAGGGGTCGTCCGTCAGCATCGACTCCATCAGCAGATCTGCCGTAGAGAACATGCCGTTGGGAATCAGGCTGCCGTTGCTGTACTGCACCGCCATCGGCGCATCGAAGTGGTTAAAATCAGGGAACTGCGTGCGCAGAGTGCGCTTGACCTGCTGGTGATAGTTGGAGGGGGGCTGGGGCACCCGGTTCATCAGGTCCTCGGCCCGCTGGTAGCCGCTGTCTTCCAGGTACCACTTGATCGGTGTGGGCCAAAAGTCCATCTCCCATGACAGCATGCGGGGAATCAGGCCGCCCCAAAAGAGCGATCGCCCGCCCAGATTAAACGCCTGCCCACCCATGAAGTTCGAGCCGGGGCCGTTGACGTAGTTGTCGATCTTGAACTCGTCGTACAGGCCCCAAACGTGTTTATCAAACTGCCCAACCCGGTGCTGCCGGGGCAGGTTGGCAACGTGGCTGGGAAACAGATAGCTGCCCGCTTCTAGCACCAGCACGTTCATGCCCAGGTCGGAGAGCTGGTCTGCCAAAATGCCGCCGCCGATGCCAGAGCCCACCACAATTACGTCAAATAGAGCGTTCTCATCGAGGTTGGGCTGGAAAAAGAGCTGCTGCACGTGAGAGTTTTCGACCACCATTTCCTGCCGGGGCGGAAAAGCGACCTGGGCTTCGGTAAAGACGTAATCGCCGTTGGCAACCGGGGCCAGAAACAGGTCGGGGCCGTTCATCCAGTAGGTCTGCTCCAGCACGAACTTAAAGTTCATGCCGCTGCCGTAGCGGGCTTCGGGTAGGGTGAAGCGCCATTCGTCGTTTTCATACAGGCCGGGGATGTCCTGGTTCCAGCCATCGACGTTGTTGCGCAGCGTAATGCGGAGATCGGGGCGGTAGTTGACGGTCTGAAAGCGAATTTGAAACATGGGGGCTCCCTGGTGTTGTTTTGCGGGGGTCGCTTGGTGTAGGAAACGCAACCAGGGTTCCCGCTTCCGGAAAAAGCGGGGATTTTGTTGTCAGCGATCGCTCAAAAAGCAGCGTTCAGCGCCAGGGAGAGGGTCCTAGCGTTTCAGGTTCGTGGCAGGACTACCAGGCATTGTCAGCATAGTTGTGCGATGGGCGAAGCCCAGCCCCTTAGGGCCATCGCAGCTTCCCCCGCCTTAAATATCGTCAGGGGCTGATGATGGTACCTCTACCGTTTAGGGTCAGGCCCAATGGATAAGCTGGCTGACCAGTTCTCAGGCAAAAGAGCGTGATGCAGTGAGCCGCAGGCTAT
>DATNQE010000600.1:0-3724 GCA_036702895.1 Trichocoleus sp.
AATGTCGCCGAGGGCAGGCTGAGCAAGCCGATCGAAGAGCACCGTGCTGATGCCGCCAAGGCGATCGAGCTGCTGGTCCACTTCAGGAGAATTTAGAACCGGCTGCTGAGGGTTAAAGGCAATGACGCGCACCTGGTTACCAAACAGGTCCTTGGACGTCTCCTCCTCGGCCCCCGGCTCTAGCTGGTCCGGGTTTGTCCAGTTGGCAAAGTTGAGATAGAGCGGCGCTGCGATCGCAACGCCCGCCACCGAGTCAGCCTGAACCAGGTAAGCGCGGGGAAAAGGCATCGACATCCGCAGGCTGGGGCTGAAGGACGACACCAGAAATAGATCGCCGCGCAGGTTTTCGTGCAGCGTGGTGGAGCCCTCGGAAATTAGCGATTCCAGCCCCATCATCGTGAACATGAGAATGTTGGCAAAGCTCACCCCCGTAATGGCAACCGCAAGGCGCACTTTTTGATGAGACAGCTGCGCCCAGGCGAGGGGTTTGTCGAGGGGAAGCTTGGGAAGCCGTTTGAGCAGTTTAGGGAGAGGCATTTGAAAACCTGTGAGGAGATTTTGACGCTTCTGAATGCTTAGGGAAGCAGGGCGTTAGGAGCAGGAGCGTTAATATCAATCGCAACTCGCACCCGCATACCGGTTAGAGCCGCAACCTGCTGACTCGCCTCTTTGTTCAGGCGAACCTTGACAGTGACAACGCGGGCGTTGACGTCCTGGGTGGGGTCGGTTTCGCTTTCGCCAAAACTGGCGGTGCCGATCTGCAGACCAACCTGATCGACGGTGCCACTGAGGTCGGTTTCGATGCCGCCGTACTCGCTGGTGACGGTGGCGGGTTGGCCGGGCTGCACTCTGCGAATGTCGGTCTCGTAAACCTCAGCGATGACCATCATTTGCTGGGTTTGGGCCAGTTCCACAATGCCCTGCTGGGTGTTGACCTGCTCGCCAACCTGGGTATTGATCTTGAGAATTTGCCCGGCGACTGGGGCTCGCACTAGCACATCGTCCAGGTCGGCCTGACGCTGAGCCACCTCCATTTGGACCTGTTCGAGCTGAGCCCGTGCGATCGCAAGCTCCTCCGGCATAACCTGACCTAGCTCGGCTAGCCGGGCGCGCTCTTCGCTGAGCTGGGCGGCGAGGGTGGTTTTAGTTTCTTCCAGCTCAGCCCGCCGCTGGGCCAGGTCGGCCTGGGCCAGTTCGTGGTCACGCAGGGCAATGTCTAACTCAGAGCGACTGATAGCCCCTAGTGCCTCTAGCTCCTGGTAGCGCCGGTAGGTGAGTTGAGATTCATGCAGAGTGGCCTGGGCTTTACTCTCTGCCGCTCGCTGTTGGTCAGCCTGGGCCGCTAGCTGCGCCTCTAATCGAACAATTTTGGCTCGCTGGGCGTCTAGGCTCGCGGGTTCGGTATTGCCTTTTTGGGTTTTCGTCAGCTCGGCCTGGCGCTGCTTGAGCAGAGCTTGGGCAGCCTGAAGCTCGGCCTGGCGCCGCTCTGCGCCCTGCAGCACGGCAATCACCTGGCCTGCCTCGACCCAATCGCCTTCGGCTACGCGGATTTCGTTTACCCGGCTATCGGCAGCGTTGGGCACCGACAGGCGAATGACTTCGCCCTCAGGCTCGATACGCCCCAGGGCTACAATCGAATCGACCTCAACAGTTACTGGCGTAGAGGCGGCTTCATCGGCCTTAGAAAACGGCATAGCACACCCGGTAGAGAGGGCAACTATGGCAACGGCGGCGGCAATGGGTAATCTCATTTTGAGTTCGGCTCCCAATGAACTCGACACCTACGACCATACGTTGACCTCGCTGTTGCCTCCTTCCTGCAAGTCGGTAGCGAACTGGGCGAGTGTGCCCTCACCCAATTGGGTGAGCCTGGCTGCAGGATGCCTCCCCAGAAAGCGTTCTGTACGGTAAAGTAGTCAACCAGGCGGTTCGCCGCAAGTGAGGTTCCAGATGCAAAAGCCTTACACTCCCCAACGAATTGCAGGCAACTGCCTGGTTTTTCTTGCTGTTTGGACAGTTCTGCTGCTGGTCCTGCACGAGATTCGCCGCAGCCCAGTCATGGGAGCTAGCGTGACGGATAGATCGCGATCGCACTATCTCTTGCTCAGAGGCGCAGCCCTGCTGTGCGAGCAAGACAAGTGGTTTCCTACGGCGCTGCGCAAGAATTCCTAGCTGTAGAGCTCGTTTTCAAGACGCAAGTTTTCCCCTGGATCTATAGGGGCGTACCCTCCGGACGACCAACTCTGGAAAGCCAGAGAACCGTTTCCGAAGGGTGCGCCTATGTGCTTAACCCCACTGCAACAGCAGCCTTTGAATAGGGCAGCTTCTCCTGAGTCATCCCTAAAACGTGGCAATGGGGAACCCAGTATTTTTGGGCTCCCCACTTTACCGCTTGAGCAGGCTGAACTTCAGCCCAGCGCCTAATCGTCGTAGTCGTCGTAATAGTCGTCGTAGTCGCGGTGGCGGGGCCGGCTGTCTCTAGAACAGATGCGGCGGGTTTCGCCCTCCTCTACCCAACCCCTTTCAGGTTCAAAAATTTCCAGCCAGTCGCCGCGTTCGCCGATGACGTCGAGCTCGGTGTCGTTGGCAACCATAGCGCTCAGATTGTTCCAGCGCACTTCGGGGGACGAACGAACATCGATATAGCCGTCCCAGTCGTAGGCCACGGTGCGACAGCGGCCTGCCAGCGCCACTTGAGCACTGGCCACAGATGTCGCCAATACAGCAATGCCGAGGCCCACGCTAAAGCATCGCCGGGGGGATACGGATAAATTCATTGTTCTAATCCTCTGGCCTGTAGAGAGTTTTGCCATGCCCTCATCCTAGGAACAGGGCCACACCAGCACCTCCCCCAGGCTGGCGCTACGGTGAGCTGACCCAGTTGGGTGACCCAGTTGGCCAGTAGAATTTCCCCAACTGTAGGAAGCTCAGACTGGGTCAACCCGCGATGCTAAAGGATATCCCCCCAAGCCTCTGGAGGCAGTTCCATGACATCACTTCAGCCCCCCGCTCAGCTGTCTTTAGCAGAAACCGTTGAAGCCACTACCGAGCTTTTTCTAGCCACGTTTACTCGTTGGGCTTTGCAAACGGCGGCTTCACCTGGCTGCTCCAGTGAGATTGCGCTCACCCTGCTCGATCGGGCCTGGATTGCTCAAAAGCTGCTGTGGCGGCTGCGGGAATCTCGCTTGGGTGCCCTTTCTGTAGACTGTGATCAAGACCGTGAGACTCAGCGCCATAAGGCGGCAGAAGGCATCGTCATAGACTGTGTGGCTACACCAGTCCTCGCCGCACTGCCTCAACCGCTGCCTGCACCCGATCGCTCACAACCAGTTTGTTCATAATGCCTTTGACGTAGGTCTTAACCGTGTTGGGGCTGAGGTAGAGGCGCTGGCCAATCTCAGTGTTGCTATAGCCTTCGACAATTAGCCCCAGCACCTCCAGCTCGCGATCGGAGAGCAGTCCTTCGCCCCCGGTGGGCTTGGGCCGAGCTGGCGCCAGATTTTGCATCACCTTCTGGGCGATTTGCGGGTCTAGATAAGTCGCGCCAGAGGCCGCCACCCGAATGGCGTTTGCCAAGGCCTCAACATTGGTGCCTTTAATGCAGTAGGCATCGGCTCCGCTGGAGAGCGCCGCAATGATTTCAGTTTCATCGGTATGGGACGTGAGCATGACTACGCGCAGATCAGGATTGGCTGCTTTAATCGCTTGGGCCGCCGCAATGCCA
>DATNQE010000333.1:0-8079 GCA_036702895.1 Trichocoleus sp.
ATGAATGCGCCAAAGGGTTTGAGGCTAGACACCGTCCCGTTGATGAGCTGGCCCGCCTCTAGCTGAGTCATGACCTGGGTACGGGCCGCAATCCGTTGGGAGAGCACCAGCTTGTTGTTGGCCGGGTTGGCCTCTAAAAATCCCACCGTAAACCTGCTGCCGACCAGGGTTTCTAAGTCCTCAACTTTTTGGCTCAGGTGCGATCGCGGCACAAAGCCACGCAGCCCCTCGACATCGACAATCACGCCGCCCTTGTTGGTACCTGTGACTTTGACTTCTAAAGTGGCATTTTCCTCCTGCATCACCGTCAGCTTTTCCCAGAGCTTCTTCAGCTCCAGGCGCCGAATCGAGAGCAGCACCTGACCATCGGCATCCTGGTCGCGAATCACCACAAAATCGCGCTCATCGCCAATGCTCAGCACTTCCGACAGGTTGCTGACGCGCCTAACAGAGGCTTCTTGGGTAGGCAGCAGGGCTGAGGACTTGCCGCCGATATCGACAGCAGCCCCTTCGGAGTCAAAGTTCACAACGGTGCCGCGCACCACGCTACCTACCTGAAACGTGTAGTCGTGCTGCCCGCCATCCAAAGCCCTGGCAAAATCTTCAGCGGAAAACGTCAACGTCAATCCTCCCAAATTGGGCAAATCAATCTTTCAACTATAGCAACCCCAAACTGTTTGTGGTTGTAGGGGTTGGGGAGCTACGCTCCCAGGCAAGGGTGGAACCCCTGCACCCCATGGGCATCTTATTTAGGTTTGCTACATAGTCCAATGCTGACAAGTTTGATGGGTCGCGGGGGGCTTTTAGCCGCTTCTACAGATTCCCGAAAAGTTTCATAACCTTTGCCCAGGCGTCTTCGGCAGCATCCGGTTTGTAGCTGTCGCGCTGGTTGCAGAAGAATCCATGCCCTGCCCCTTCATAGCGGAAGATCTGGTGAGGCACGCCTGCTGCCGTCAGTGCTGCCTCGATTTGATCGACTTCTTCTAGCGGAATGAGTGGGTCGGCGGTGCCAAAGAAGCCGTGCAGAGTGCCGGTAATTTCAGAGGTGCGATTAATGGTGGGTTCGCCGCCGCCGGGCGTCAGCGACGTAATGCCGGCTCCGTAGAATGAAGCCGTTGCCTGAATATCTGGTAGGGTCGCCGCCAAGTAGGCCACGTGGCCCCCAAAGCAAAAGCCCATACAGCCAAAGCCATTGGCCCTAACGTTGGCACGGCTCTTTAAGAAGTGAATCGCCCCCTGCACGTCACTGAGCAGCTCATCAGTCTTTGTTCCTACTTTGTACTTGCGGCCTAGCTCCAGATCCTCCTGAGAGTAGCCAACCTCGAAGCCGGGAGCCTGGCGATGGTAAATATGGGGTGCGATCGCAACGTACCCCGCCTGGGCCAGCCGCTCGGTTACCTGCCGAATGTGGCTATTGACCCCAAACACTTCCTGGATCACAATTACCCCGGTAAAGGGCCCATCCCCTGCCGGTTCTGCCAGATAAGCCGAAATCGGCAGATCGTTGCTGAGAATCTCGACAGTGGCAGTGCGAATCGGCGAAGATGTCGTCTGGGAAGTCATTGCTGTTCTCAATGCGCCATCATTAACTTATCCTTCAAGCTGCCGCAGGAAAACCATGCCAGAAGCCGTGGGCGTTATCGAAACCCTGGGAATGCCAACTGCGCTCGAAGCCGCCGATGCCCTTTGCAAAAGCGGGCGTGTGGAGTTCGTACGGTTTGACAATTTGCAGGCAGGGCTTATCAGCGTGATTGTGCGCGGCCCAGTCTCTGAGGTAACCGCTGCCGTTGAGGGCGCTCTGATGGCTATTCGTCGAGTTCCTGGCGGGGCAGTGGCCGGACACCACATTATTCCTTGCCCAGACGGTAATCTAGAATCAGTGCTGCCGCTGCTGCGAAATAGGGGGACGACTTCAAAGCAAGCGGACTGGCTGATTGACTAAGAGCAATACCCTCTGGCGGCGCCAAATTATCAAAAATTGTTGCGTTACCGCCGCTTTTGCCAAAACATTCCCCTGATTTTGTGAATCTAGTTTTTAATGGGCGGTAAAACTGGGAATTACCCTGGTTGCCTTGTGGTTTGTAATAGATGGCCGCAGTTGACTTGAACAAGTAGCCTTAAGCGAGGCTGACGGCAGGTGTGGCAAAAACTCGGGAGGTGCTGTGGCAGTTCAGTTTCATATTCAACCCGACAGCGAGATTCCGGCTTCGACCCAGCTCTACGATCAGATCTGGTTTGCGATCGCATCGCGTCAATATCCCCCCGGCTATCGCCTGCCCAGCACGCGCCAACTGGCGATGCAGACCGGCTTGCACCGCAATACGATCAGCAAGGTTTACCGCCAGTTAGAAGATGCAGGCGTCGTCGAAGCGCTGCCCGGCTCCGGCATTTACGTCCGTGAGCAAAACAGTCTGGAGAGCGCCCGACCCCAGTCGCAACTCTGGGACGAGTTTCCCAAGGCCCGTGAAGTTGTGGAAACGAGCCTGGACGAACTGCTGCGTCAGGGCTGCTCCCTCAACCAGGCCCGTGAACTGTTCCTGGGTGAGATCGACTGGAGACTGCGCTGCAGCGCCCGTGTGCTGGTCACTACGCCTAAGCAAGACATCGGTGCCGGACAGCTCATGGTGCGTGAGCTAGAAGCCGCCCTCAAGATTCCGGTGCAGCTAGTGCCCCTCGAAGAACTCGAAGACGTGCTGGCACAGGCTCGCTCAGGCACCGTCGTCACCAGCCGTTACTTCATCACCGAAGCAGAAGCGATCGCAGCGCCCAAATCGGTGCGGGTCATCCCCATCGACATCTACGACTACAACAAAGAGCTGGGCCTGCTCAAAAACCTGCCCAAAGACACTTGCTTAGGCATGGTCAGCCTTAGCACCGGAATTTTACGAGCCGCTGAAGTGATTAGCTACAGTTTGCGCGGTGACGACATTTTGGTGATGACTGCCCAAAGCGATGATGCCCACAAGCTAGGCGCTGTGGTGCGTAGTGCTCAAACCATTGTGGTGTTCGACCAGAGCAGTTTGCCCTCCGTTAAACAGGCTGTTAACGAAGCCCGAGAAGACCTCATCCGGCCGCCCCAACTAATTATTTGCGATAACTACATCGGGGAAAAATCCATCAACCTGCTGAAGCGAGAGCTGGGGTTGGATTAGTCTAGGAGGCTAGGGGCAGGCTGTCTTGGGTACCCTCAGTTGGCTAAAAGGGGAGGGGGAAAAGGGATATTCAGGGAAGTATCTTACGCCTACACCCTGCACCCTATTTACCTTCCCCTCCTGCCCCTTAGCGTTCTCCTTCTGCTCTTCTCCGAGTTACCCTGCCAGAAAACTCCTAACCTGAGCCAGGTAAGTTTTAGGGTCCTCCAGCATCGGAAAGTGCGAAGTCCGAGGAATCTCAATGTACTCCACACAGGAGCTTAGGGTGGACGCCCGCATTCCCAGGTCCGAGGGCGTGATTTTGTCATACTGCCCCGACACCATCAGCGTCGGCACTCTGATTTGACTAAACTCCTGAGGCATGACTTCGGTTGCCTTTTTGCTGACCGAAGTAAAAATCGTTCCCAATGCCGTACCGTAGTCAGCGTTGAGAAAATCCTCTAGAAAAGCCTGCCGTTCCTTGCCTGGAATCGGTCGATGCAGAAACCGCGCCATAAAAAATCGCGACATCAGCGGAATTTTTGCCAGCCAGGTAGGGCGGAACTTCACCACATAACCACCGAACTGGTAAAAAGCGTTGAATGCCTTTTCGTCGTAATCAAAAACGCCGTTGCAGGTGAGGATAGCTTTGATTACTCGCTCTGGATAGCGATTGAGGAAGAAGACCGCTACCGATGCACCCATAGAGTGGGCGTTCAGGTAGACCCGCTCCAGGCCCAAAGCATCCAGCAGCGCCGCCAGGTCATCGGCAAAGGTTTCTAGCTCATAGCCTCGCTTCAGGCAAAGTTCTTGACTGTCCTCTTTAATGTGCGATCGCCCAAAACCACGCATATCGTACAGCAGGCAGTCAAACTGCTCAGACTGCGCTAGAGCGGTAGATTCCCAGTAACGCGCTGAGCCAGCCCAGCCGTGAACAAACACCATTACTGGCTTAGGCGCTTCCGAAGTCGTTTTGGACGACACCCACTCGTAGTAGTGGTTAACGCCATTTACTAAAACATGCGGCATGGTTTAGGCAGACTCTGGCTTGGGCAATGAGGACGGATGCAGTAGAAGCTCTGCAGTGGAGCGCTTCTCGACCATCTCTCGGGTGATCAGACAGCGCTTCACATCCATGCGCGAGGGCAGCTCGTACATCACATCGAGCATCAGCTCCTCCACAATGCCTCGCAGCGCCCGCGCTCCGGTCTTACGACGATAGGCTTCCCGTGCGATCGCTTTGAGAGCGTCCTGCTTAAACTCAAGCTGCACGTTGTCCATCCGCATCAGCTTCTGGAACTGCTTCACCAACGCGTTCTTAGGCTCAGTCATAATCGCCATCAGAGTTTCCTCATCCAGCGGCTCCACTACCGAAATTGCAGGGATACGACCAATAAATTCAGGAATCATCCCAAATTTCACCAGGTCGTCAGGCTCCAGGTGCTTGAGCACATCAGCGGCGCGCTGCTCTCGTGACGGCTGAGTTTCTCCGGGCTGGATAAAGCCAATGGACTTCTTGCCGATGCGCTGCTCAACAATTTTCTCTAGGCCGACAAAAGCGCCGCCACAGATAAAGAGAATATTGCTGGTGTCAATCTGAATGCAGTCTTGGTAAGGATGCTTGCGGCCGCCCTGGGGGGGAACGTTAGCAATGGTTCCCTCCAGCATTTTCAGCAGCGCCTGCTGCACCCCTTCACCCGATACATCCCGAGTAATGGAGGGGTTTTCGCTCTTGCGGGCAATCTTGTCGATCTCATCGATGTAGATAATGCCTCGTTGCGCTTCTTCTACATCTAAGTCAGCAACTTGCAGCAACCGCAGCAGGATATTCTCAACATCTTCACCTACGTAGCCTGCTTCCGTCAGCGTAGTGGCATCGGCTACAGCAAAGGGAACGTCAAGAATTTTTGCCAAGGTTTGGGCCAGCAGAGTCTTACCGCATCCCGTCGGCCCGATCAGGAGAATGTTGGATTTTTGCAGCTCAATATTCTCGTCGAGCGGGTCACTTCCCTTGCTCTGGAGGTAGCTGAGACGCTTGTAATGGTTATAGACAGCAACCGAGAGAACCTTCTTGGCCTCGTCCTGCCCAATGACGTGTTCGTCGAGGTATTTCTTAATTTCCCTAGGCTTAGGGATTTGACCCAGAGAAAGGGCGGGTGCAGTTCGCCGCTTTTCAGCTGGAGGCTCCCGACGAGGAACTGGCTGGGCAACGGTTGCGCCCGAGTCAAACAGCTCCTCGTCTAGAATTTCGTTACAGAGGTCAACGCATTCGTCGCAGATGTAGACTCCCGGCCCTGCGATCAGCTTGCGGACCTGTTCCTGGGACTTACCACAGAATGAGCACTTGAGATGGGAGTCGTACTTAGACATAGTGGCCTCTTACTGGAGTGCAGTCACTTCTACGTTAGCCGAGAGTTCCTGCCGCTGAATTACCTTGTCGATCAAGCCATAGGCTTGAGCATCGTCGGCAGACATATAGAAGTCACGCTCGGTATCGGCTTCAATTCGCTCTAGAGGTTGCCCAGTGTGGTGGGCAATTAGCTCGTTGAGCCGCTGCTTGTGATACAGAATTTCTTTGGCTTGAATTTCAATATCCACTGCCTGACCTTGCGCACCCCCTAAAGGCTGGTGAATCATGATGCGGGCACTGGGAAGGGATAGCCGCTTGCCGGGCGCACCCGCACCCAGAAGAAACGCCCCCATGCTAGCAGCCAATCCGAAGCAGATAGTCACTACATCGGGCCGAATCTGCTGCATTGTATCGTAAATAGCCATGCCGGCATAAATGGAGCCGCCGGGCGAGTTGATGTAGAGCTGTACATCTTTCTCCGGGTCTTCGGCATCCAAATACAGCAGCTGCGCCACGATAGAGTCGGCTACCTGATCGTCTACGGGTGTGCCCAGGAAAACGATGCGCTCCCGCAGCAGCCGAGAGTAAATGTCAAAAGCCCGCTCTCCTCGACCTGATTGCTCAACAACAACGGGAAGAATGCCCTGAGGCGCTAGGCCAGAATTGGGACCATGGCCAGAGTTGAGACTATGAATTGAGTGGGGCGAGAGCGAAGAAAACATGGATTCGATGCTGTTCAAGAGAAATCCACAACTTGGCTAAATAGTATCTCGGGAAACTCTGGATAGAGTCTTAACTTTCCCGTTCCAACACCATTATGCCTCAACTTACAAAGGGTGAACCTGAGGGCCGTATCTGCTACCCCATTAGCCGATATACGGATATACACATAATTAAAAGGGCGACCAGGTTACTTCATCAAGCAATCTGGTCACCCTCACTCGCCAAAGAAAGGCGCTTATTACTTCTCGGAGTCCTCTGCAGTAGACTCCTCGTCAGTCTCTTCAGCTGTTTCTGCTTCCACATCGACTATCGCTTCAGCGCTGGCCTCTGCTTCGGCAGGAGACTCGGCCTCTTCCGCAGGGGTGAGACTCCCTTCGGGGACTAGCTCAATGGTGCTCTTTTCCTCTAGCCAAGCCAGAATTTTTTCCTGGAGCAGATCCTCCTGCACAACTTCACGTAGGCGGTCTGGGTCTACCCGGCTAGGATCGTCAACTTCAGCAAGCATTTCGTCTGCCTTAGCTTTGACCTCGGCTTCGTCCACCACGATAGAGGCGTGCTTAGCAACTTCTCCAAGCGCGAGGGTGCGCTGGAGCCGCTCCATGGCTTCGGGCCGAGTGCGATCGCGCATTCCCGAGACTAGCTCTGGGGTCAGCAGCTTGTTGACATCAATGCCCTGGTTGCTCAGCTGCATGACGGTCTGGGTGAGCAAAAAGTCCACTTCCCGCTGAATCAGCGTGTTAGGAATTTCGGCATCGAGGTGCTTTACCAGCTCACTAAGCAGGGCTTGTTCTTTGTTGGCTTTGGTTTGCTGCTCGGCCTCATCGCGGTAGCGCTTCTCTAAAGACTCACGCAGTTCCGCAAGCGTTTCAAACTCGCTGACTTCCTGGGCAAAATCGTCGTCTATCTCAGGCAGCTCTTTTTCCTTAATTTCCTTGACTGTGATGGTAAAGACCGCGTCTTGGCCCGCTAGGTCTTCCTGTGGGTAGCTTTCGGGGAAGGTGACCTCGACTTCTTTGGTCTCATCAAGCTTCATACCCACGATGCCCTGGATGAAGCCCTCAATGAAGCGGCCCTCCTGAATCTCGACCTGAAAGTCTTCAGCACTACCGCCAGGAAACTCCTGGGGCTCCTCGCCTTCCTTCTTAACTTTGCCGACAAAATCAACGACGGCAATATCACCCATTTGCACTGGGCGATCTTCTATGGGAACCAGGGTGGCCAAATTGGTGCGGTACTGTTCTAGCGTTTCGTCTACTCGCTCCAGCTTCGGCTGAATTTCCTCTGCCTGGACGGTAAAGCCCTCGTACTGCTTGAGGGTAACTCGAGGCGGCACATCAACGGCCGCTGAAATAGTGAGGGTCTGGCCGGGCTCATACTGGGACACTAAATCATCAAACGATGACTTGAGCTGGTAATTACCAAGGACCTCGATCGCTTCTTGCTTAATGGCTTTATCGACTGCGCTCTGAACCAATTCCTCTAGCACGGCTGCCTTGAACTGGGTCATGCCCACCCGCTGTAAAAAAACCTGGCGAGGCACTTTCCCCTTGCGGAAGCCGGGGATATTCATAGAGTTCATGTACTTACGCAGCACCTGCTCGTAAGTCTGCTGGGTCATGTCAGCAGGGATCTCTATCTCCAGACCTACTTGACTATCGGGCAGCTTTTCCTGAGTGACTTTCATCGAGGCTATTGGCTCTATCTACAAGTTGCGATCGCTCCCTTCCTATCTCTACAGATTCTTGCAGAAAGGACAATTTTTCACGCAATAAGCAATCATAGCTCATTACTGTCGTGACCCGACCAGCTCCAGGCTGGATTTGCGGGTCTTCGTTCCTTAGCCCCTGGATTTCAGTAATAAATTTTTAGTCATTG
>DATNQE010000340.1:0-3003 GCA_036702895.1 Trichocoleus sp.
GAATGACGGTTTATCTAGGGGCGCGCGATCTAGAAAAAGGCCAAGCTGCTGCTCAAGATTTGATAGCCGAGGGGTTTAGCGTCATTCCCTGCCAGCTCGACGTAACCAATCTCGAGGACGTTCAGCAGGCCGCCGCTGAGATTGAGCAGGCCCAAGGCCGCCTAGACATTCTCATTAACAATGCAGGCACTCTCTACGATATCTGGCAAACCGCCGAAACCGCCGACCTAACGGTTGTGCAGGAGGCATTTGAAACCAACACTCTGGGGCCGTGGCGCGTCTCCCAGGCCTTTATTCCCCTGCTAAAGCGCAGTCGCCATGGCCGCATTGTCAACGTTTCGAGCGGGGCCGGATCCTTGACGGAGATGGGCGGCGGCACCCCTGCTTATAGCGTGTCGAAAGCAGCTCTAAACGCCCTGACCCTCAAGCTGGCGAGCGACCTGCAGCCGTCAGGCATTTTGGTAAACGCGGTTTGCCCCGGCTGGGTAGCCACCGATATGGGTGGCAGCGGCGGGCGGCCTGTGGCAGATGGCGCTGCCAGCGTGATCTGGGCGGCGCTGCTGCCCGACAACGGCCCTACCGGCGGCTTCTTTCGCGATGGCCATGCGATCGCATGGTAAGTCCTCAACGAACCAGCAGTAGAACGTTTGCATTCAATCCTCATTCACATTCGTTTGCGATGAAACCTATTATCAGCGGGGCGATTCTTCTAGCCCTATTCCCGGCGCCGACACTTGCCCAGACCGAGATTGATCAAGCAGCGATCACCGTCGTGGTAGAAAGTATTGCCACCTTGGCCGACCAGAAAAACTTCGAGAGCCTGGAAGACCTCTACGCCGATCAGGTGCAGATCGACTACACCTCCTTGTTTGGCGGCACCCTGCAAACCCACACGCCTGAGAGCTTGATGAACGCGTGGGCGAGTGTCCTGCCTGGGTTCGAGCAAACTCGCCACAGCCTCTCGGATATTCAGGTGGAGGTAGAGGGCAATAGCGCGATCGCAACTGCTGATGTCGTGGCCGATCACTACTTGGGCGGTAGCATCTGGCAAGTCTCCGGCGAGTACACCTACCGCCTGCTCAAGGAGGAATCGGGCTGGCAGGTGACGGAGATGGCCTTTAGCCTCGAAAATGAGGCGGGCGATCGCGCCCTGCTGGCAACCGCCGCTGAGCGGGCCGCAGCCGACCCTGTTGACTACATTCAGCGGCAGCAGACTGAGCAGGCGGTGCGCACCTTTCTCACCAGCCTGGAGAATAAGGACATGGATGCCTTCGCTGAGGTTTGGGCAGAGGACGCAGTGCAGGATATGCCCTACTCCCCCGAAGGGTTTCCCAGACGGGTGGAAGGCCGGGAAAACCTAATTCGCCACTACGCCGGCTGGCCCGAGAACAGCGGCCAGGCCAACTTTACCAATGAGCTGGTGTTTTACCCGATGCAGGACCCAACGATGGTTTTTGCCGAGTGGCGCGGCGTCGTTGAAATTGTGCCGACGGGGCGCACCTACGACCAGCGCTACGGCGGTTTATTCCACGTGGTAGACGGCAAAATCGTGCTATTTCGCGAGTACTACGACCCCATCGTTTTTAGGTATGCGTTTGGCCTGGAGGAGGGAGGCGATTTTGGCAACTCCTCGGGCGACTAGGGTTTCATCATGCTTTTATTGAGGGCTGACACAAAGCACAGTTTGTAGCCGTGGATTTGCTGCGCCTCTTTAGTTGCGGGGAATGAATGCTTGGGGGCCTGCCCCCAAACCCCCTTTGAAGGGCGGGCGCGCCCTCCAAACCTCCCCCGCTAGAAATCTCCCGCCATCGGCATTGCTTCGCTGGTTCATTGGAGCGACCGGAGAGGTGTGCAAGCCTTTCTGTTTTTGGGAGTCCTGGGGCTTTATCTATGCCTCCAGCAAGGGTTGGTGACTTTCAGCTTTGCCGTGACGTAGCACTAACTGGTGAGGGCAAAAATCTCCTCGCCGCTGGAGGGGTGAATGCCGATGGCGCTGTCGAGGTCGTACTTGGTTGCGCCCAGCTTGAGCGCCACGGCCAGGCTCTGGACAATTTCGACTGCCCCATCGCCCACCATGTGAACGCCCAGCACCCGCTCTTGATCCTGACGGTTAACGACGACTTTGATAAACGTCTTTTCGTCGCCTTGGGCCAGGCAGTAGAGCAGCGGACGAAACTGGGCGCGGTAGCAGGCGGCGGCCTCGCCAAACTGGGCCTGGGCCTCCGCTTCAGACGCGCCAACGGTAGCGGCTTCTGGGTGAGACGAGAGGGAAATCGGCACCCAGGCCAGAGTGGCCGGACTCGGTTTGTTGCCAAACTCGCTGTCCGCAAAGGCTCTGCCCTGTGCGATCGCACTGGGGGTCAGGGGAATGCGCTCGGTGCAGTCGCCGATGGCAAACACGCCCTCCTGGGAGGTGTGGCTAAAACCATCCACCCGAATGGCTCCAGAGGGGGTCAGCTCAATGCCTGCCTTGTCCAGGTTTAGCCCCTCCAGGTTGGGCGCGCGGGGCGTATCCATCAGCACGGCTTCTGCTGTTAGGGGTTCTGATAGGGAGGCCCCATCGGTGCTTTTGGGAATGAGGCAGAGGCCCTCGTCACCCTTTTTAATGGCGGCAATGGGAGTTTTGTTGAAAAACTGCACGCCGCGATTGATCAGCCGTTTTTGGATCTCCTCGCTAATCTCAGCATCGAGCGCTGGCAAAATGCGCTCTTCGGAAATGACTTGAGTGACCTGAGTGCCGAGTGCATTGAGGCTGCCGGCAATTTTCACCCCGATGGGGTCGCCGCCGATGATGGCAATCGATTTGGGCTGGGTGGGCAAGCGGTAGAGCTCGTGCCAGGTAATCGAGTGCTCGGTTCCTGGAATGTTGGGCTTGGCGGGTTTGGCCCCGACAGCAATAAGAATTTTACTGGCCTTGACCGGGCGCTCTTCTACCCAGAGGGTTTGAGCATCGAGAAACGAGGCGTGGCCCTGGAGAAAGTCGATGCCGGCGTCCTGCACGTG
>DATNQE010000347.1:0-11154 GCA_036702895.1 Trichocoleus sp.
TGCGCCTAATCGACCAAGCCGCTGCTGAATGCTGGATAAGCTTGACCTGTCTGAGCAGGGGTTAACAGAGCTGCCGCTAGAAGTTAGCAAGCTAACCCAGCTCGAAGTGCTGATTCTGGATAAGTGGGACAGGGGGAAAGCAGTGGTAGCTAGCAATAACCTGAGTGCGCTGCCGCTTGAGATTGGTCAGTGGGTCAACTTGCGATCGCTCGACCTCTGCTCCAACCGATTGAGTACGCTGTCACCTGAAATCAGCCAAACTTTCGCCCCAGGAACCCCTGCTGCCGAAAAACGAGCCGAACAGCAAAAAGCAAGCTGGACTGTGCAGATCGTAGTTGATGACCCCGCCAAGAAACCTCTGGGAAAGAAGCGTCTAAAAAGAAGTTTTCATCTCCTAAGCCTGGGGTAGGCAGAGCGAGGAAATCGTCAATAAGCTCGACCAAGCGCTGCAAGATAGTGGCACCACCATCCGCGACAAGCACGGCCTCGACTACAAGGGCTTTATTCGCGCGTTTATGGAGCGCATCGGTCGGGGCAAGGGCGTTATTGTCGTCATCAGCGAAAAATACCTCAAGTCTGAGAACTGCATGTTTGAGCTGGTACAAATCTCTAAACATCAGCAGTTTGCAGACCGCATTTTCCCGATCGTTCTAAACAATGCCAATATCTAAAAACCGATCGAGCGCATCAAATATGTCCAGTACTGGGAACAGCAGATTAAGGAATTAGACGAAGCGTTAAAAACGGTTTCGGCAGCCAACATGGAGGGTTTTCGGAAGGAAATCGACACCTACACCGAGATTCGTCAGTACCTCTCCAGCCTGACCAACACACTTAAAGACATGAACGCCCTGCCTGCTAAAATCCATACCCAAACAGGCTTTAGCGCTTTGATAGAGGCTGTAAATCAAAAGCTGGCATCTTAACGATTAAGCGCTGGGCTTGGGGCTTTAAGCAGGCAAGCATCCTTGTTATTTATACCTATGCCTTTTGGTTATTCTCTCTCTATCTTTCGGTAGTGAAATCTTCAACGCGCCTGTTTTAGCGTAGGGGTTACTTAGTTGTCATAGTCTCTGCCTCTGCAAAGGCAGAGACTTTTTACTACCAAGGCTTTTTATTCCTCAGCAGCTTCGCCTCTTTAGCTGCCTCAAACTGAGGAAAACCGACCTGAAGTCTCTTCGAAATAGCCCTTGGACATATAGGAAAGGGGCTCCGCAGCCTTCCGTGTGCAAGGGAAAGAGCCAACACCGTTTGACCTCTACTACCACAGGAAAACTCAGCAGCCGAGCTTTAACCAAAAGAACCAGAATAGTAGCTGTCTAGCTCTTAATATGGCTTAATTTTGTGTTCACAGGCTTTTAAGCGATGGGCTATTGTTGAGCCTATGGCTCACTATTTGAGCGGCACAAAACCTTCTATAAAGGAAAATGCGCGTGAGGGATTACCAGCAGCTCTGTCGGCGTTTGCTCATCAGCTCGTTTGCTTGCACAGTAGGCGTTTTCACAAGCGGGATGGGGCAATTTATCCAGGCTGCAAACGCTGCAGCGGCAGGTCCCCCGGCGGATAGTTCGCTGGCTCAGATGGCTGAGGACGCCCCAACTTCATCTGAGTTGCCCCCAATGTGGCGGCGGGCTACCAGCGAAGATGAAGACCAGATTTGGGGATTTATCCTGAGCAGTCCTCTTGGCGTTGCCGCTCTAAACCAGCTGGCTGTTGAGGGCTTCATTAGTCCTGTCTGCGAAAAGACCTTCTACGTTCACCAGGAGTACGGCAGTTTTCAGTCCCTGCTGCAGGTGGCTTGTCCGACTCAGCGAGGTGTTAACACGGCCCGCGCCTACGACGAGATGTGGGTCACCTTCAACCGCTTCGAAGACACGATTATCGACTTTTCGGTAGAGCGAATTTTTGAGGATGAGGGCGCCTCCTTGCCCAGTCCTGTGGTTGAGGCGGTTTTGGCAGCGGCAGCGGAGCAGTCTGGCCTAGACGTGGCAGATTTGATGGTGGCAGAGGCCGAGCAGCGCACCTGGTCCGATGGCTGTTTAGGGTTGGGCGGTCCAGCCGAATCTTGTTTGGCTGCGCTGGTAGAAGGCTGGCGTGTGGTTGTTTCTGATGGGGATCGGCAGTGGGTCTTTCGCACCAATACTGAGGGCACCCAGGTGCGCTTTGACGAGGCTGCCAGCAGCCGCTAAATCTACGATTTTTCAGGTCTACCTTCTGAGGGCAGCCTGAACCTTCGCTTTTGCCCGGTTCTCTGCTCAATCTCTGATTACTATGGCAGATGCTCCTGCAAATTCTGTTCATCCACTGACGCGTCAAGAGTGGCGGGCTTGGTTAGAGGTCGATCACCTGCGCCCGAAAGGCGTTTGGTTCATCAGCTACAAAAAGGCAACGGGTAAGCCTCAGGTAACCTATGACGAGGCTGTTGAAGAAGCGCTTTGCTTTGGCTGGATTGACAGTAAACCCAATAAGCTCGATGAGGCGCGATCGCAACTTTGGTTTGCGCCGCGTAAGCCCAAAACGGGATGGTCGAAGCCCAACAAGGAACGAGTGGAGCGGCTGATGGCAGCCGGGCTGATGGCCCCGGCAGGCCTAGCTAAAGTCGAAGCGGCCAAACGAGACGGCTCGTGGAATGCTCTAGACGCGGTTGAGGCCCTGGAGATTCCGGCCGATTTGGCGCTGGCCTTTGAGCAGTACCCCAGCGCTCAGGAGAATTTCGAGGCGTTTCCCCGATCGGTAAAGCGCGGCATTTTGGAGTGGATTTCTATCGCCAAAAAGCCCGAAACTCGGACCAAACGGATTGAGGAAACGGCTCAGCTAGCGGCTCAAAACATACGTGCTAACCAGTGGCGCAAGTAGCCACATCAGATCGGTTGGAACTCAGCGTGCCGTAGGCCGCAAATAGACGTTGAGCAGCTGGCTAAAGCCCCAGTACTGCCCGTATGGGTTCAGTATTGAGAATGCCTTGGAAATTGAGATCGCTGGCCACTATAGAGCGGTGCTCTTGTGGGCTGAGCGCGATCGCATGCTTTAAGTTCTCTGCCGCCTTCACCGCATCGCCCTGTAGAGCATAGGTCGTTGCTCTGCCGTACCAGGCGCTGGGGTTGTTGTTGTGCAGCTGCAGGGAGCGATCAAAAGACACCAGGGCTTCGGCAAACCGTCGCAGTTTGTTAAGCACCAGCCCCCGGTAGGACCAGGCGTAGTAACAGTCGGGTTTCAGTGTCAGCGCCGTATCTAGGCTGCTGAGAGATTCGCGGTAGCGGCGCAGATGGGCCAAAGCAATAGCCCGGTTATGCCAGGCGCGGTAATTGTCGGGCTCAAACTCGATAACCCTGTCGAAGCTCAGAACGGTGTCTTCGTAGTAGTTGAGGCGCAACAAGGTGTTGCTGCGGTTGTACCAGGCTTTGGCATTGGTCGGCTGCAGCGTTAGGGTGCGGTTGAAGCTCTCTAGAGCCGCCTCAAACGCCTCCATTCCGGCCTGGGCGATCCCGCGCCCATGCCAGGCCAGGGGGTTTTTGGGCTGTAGTCCGATAGCCCGCTGAAAGCTATCTGCGGCCGCTTCAAACGCCTTTAGCTCGCAGAGGGCATACCCCCGGTAAAGCCAGGCATCACCGTGGGTCGGGTCCGCGTCTAGAACCCGGTTAAATTTATCAACAGCCGCCTCAAAACGACCTGCTTCAAACAGCGCGCTAGCCTGGCCGTACCAGGTAAACGCATCAGGCGGCTGCTCGTTGAGGGGTTGGGCCACAGGAAGCATGGTGGTTATAGCTAAAACGGGTTGAGAACTCCTGGTAGGGCTTACCCCAAGATCTCCTGAGGCTAGGCCGATTCGCGTATGCTTCCCGCTGATTGCTTAGTTTCCATTATTATCCCTTACTCTAGAAGGGATACGTCATGTGTAATGCAATTTGTGTCGGTTATGGCGGCCAGTTCTGGGGCATTTCGGCTGGAAAAAGATTCGATGGGGGAGCGGCAGATTCCAGGGGATGCCTACTACGGTATTCAAACCCTGCGGGCCGTCGAAAACTTCCCCATCAGCGGGCTCAAGCCGCTGCCGACCTATATTGACGCCTGTGTGCTGATTAAAAAGGCGGCCGCGATCGCAAACGGCGAACTGGGCTGCATTCCCACCGACATCAGCCAGGCCATTGTCCAGGCCGCCGACGAAGTGCTGCTGGGCCAGTTGCGCGACCAGTTTGTGGTCGATGTCTACCAGGCTGGGGCAGGCACCTCCCACCACATGAATGTCAACGAGGTGCTGGCGAATCGGGCGCTGGAGCTGCTGGGCGACGAAAAGGGCCACTACCAGCGCATCAATCCCAACGACCACGTCAACTACGGCCAGTCCACCAACGATGTAATCCCCACAGCGATTCGGGTGGGGGGACTGCTAGCCCTGGAGCGGACGCTGTTTCCGGCCCTGTCGGATGCGATCGCAACCCTCGACAGCAAAGCTGAAGAGTTTCATGACGTGGTGCGCTCAGGCCGCACCCACCTGCAGGATGCCGTGCCCGTGCGTCTGGGGGAAAACTTCCGGGCCTGGGCTCAGATCCTCAGCGAGCACATGATTCGCATTGAGACGGCCTCCGGCGATCTGACCCTGCTGGGCATCGGCGGCAGCGCGGCGGGCACAGGTCTAAACACCCATCCCCGCTATCGCTTTCGGGTGGTCGAGCTGCTAGCCGAATTTATCGATCAGCCGCTCAAGCCTGCGCCTCACCTGATGGCGGCGATGCAGAGTATGGCTCCCTTTGTGGCGGTCTCCGGTGCTCTGCGCAATCTGGCCCAAGACTGCGTTAAGCTCTCCCACGATCTGCGCCTGCTTGACTCCGGCCCCAAAACCGGCTTCAAAGAGATTCAGCTGCCGCCTGTGCAGCCCGGCTCTTCCATCATGCCCGGCAAGTACAACCCGGTCATGGCCGAGATGACCTCGATGGTCTGCTTCCAAGTCATGGGCTACGACAGCGCCATTGCTCTGGCGGCCCAGGCTGGCCAGCTAGAGCTCAACGTGATGATGCCGCTGATCGCCTACAACCTGATCCAAAGCATTGAGATCTTAGGCAACACGCTAGGGGCGCTCACCCACCGCTGCCTCAAGGGTATTGAGGCCAACCGGGAGCGCTGCCTTGACTACGCTGAGGGCAGTTTGTCTCTAGTGACTGCGCTGAATACCCATATTGGGTATTTGAATGCGGCTGCGATCGCAAAAGAGTCCCTGGAAACCGGCAAGTCCCTGCGCCAGCTCGTCCTGGAAAAAAACCTGATGCCCCCTGAGCAGCTAGCCCAGATCTTAGACTTAGAAGCCATGAGCCAGATGCCGCCCGCATTTCCTCAATCCACCCCGTCAAACCCATGACCAGCTTCCAAACCGGTTCTGCCCCGGACTACACCCTTGAAGAAGAAGCCTGGTGGGTGCAGCGCTGGGTCGAACTGCTCAACACCTACCGCTTTAAGAAACGTCTGGAGCGCGGCCGCATCTATGCCCGTGAAGGCAACATTCTCAGCCTGGAGTTTAAGGGCACCAAGGTCGTTGCCCTTGTGCAGGGCACAGCCCCTGAACCCTACAAGCTCTCCATCTGGATCGACGCCTTCTCAGACGAAGATTGGAACTACGTTGTCGACGCCCTAGCCGAGAAGGCTATCTACTCCGCCCAGCTGCTAGCTGGGGAAATGCCCGCCGATATTGAGGCCGTTTTTACCGCCAGCGGCCTTAGTCTCTTTCCCTTTACCCTGTCGGACGTTCACTCAAAGTGCAGCTGCCCCGACCCTAAAAACCCCTGCAAGCACATTGCCGCTGTGTACTACCAGCTAGGCGACTTTTTCCGTGAAGACCCCTTTGTGCTGTTTCAGCTGCGGGGGCGCACCAAGGGGCAGATTCTAGATGCCCTGCGGCAGAAACGGCAAAACGCCGCTAGTTCCACAGAGTCGCTTGCAGCAGAAGCTTCCGAAGAGGCCAGGTCAGAGGATGTGCCTCAAGCTGATCAGCCTGCAGCCGGCCAACCCGCAACAGCTCAAACTAAGGTGACTGACCTGAGCCGCTACTGGACCTACGATGCGCCGCTCGATCCATCCCTCGTTGTGATTACTCCCTCTGAGAGCACAGTGCTCGACGTGCTCGACACGATTCCCCTGCCTGCCGAAGATGCGCAGTTTGTTACTGCCTACCTCAAAACCCTCTACCAAAGCGTCGCTCAGCAGGCGATGATGACCGCCCTGGGCTAATAGCCGTTAGGCACGTCTGCTGGTTCGTTGGGTTTTGATGGCGTCAGCCCAACCTCTACGCCCATACAGGACAAATCGATACTCCTGGCCCGCTTGGGTCAAAACAGCGAGCGAGTTAGGGACCAGGGGAATCAGTCCCAAAAATTGGGTCCAGCAGGGTCGGCAGGATTGAATATTTGACAGCTCTATTTCGGTAGTGCCACCTTGAATGTTGAGCTTGTGTGCCTCAAAGACGAGTCGCTGGCTGGTTAGCCACAGCTTGCTACCCACTGTTTCAACCCGCTTTTGGAGGTTAGCAACCCCTTCTTTAATAACGGTTTCGCCTGGTCGCAGTTCAGCCTTCACATGCGATCCTTATCAAAACTCCGTGTCCCCGAAATTTTGCGCTGCAAAGGCTGTAGATAACTGGGGATGCGATCGCAACCATCACAAAAAGAAGAACCCCCATCAACATGCGGGGGCTCACGTAGAAATTAACTGCTTTTTACCTTGGCTCTAGGCGCCGCGCGTCAGGTTCATCAACCGCCGTAGCCCGGTCCAGCCGATGGTGGAGTAGCCGATCGCCAAGAAAAGGCTGCTCAGCGAAATCCGCAAGCCCGACTTCCAGGCTTCGGTCTTGACTCGCTGCTCAGCCTGCTGACGGCGGGTGCCAATTTCGGTTTGGAGCTGAGTTCTAGCCTGCTCTGCCCGCTGCTGCAAAAACTGGTTGAGCCCTTCTGGGTTGTCCTGGTACTGCTGAATTTCCTGCGGCAGCTGACCGCTCTGAATCGCCTGCTGAAGCAGCGAATCGTCTTGCAGTAGGGCCCCTAACTGGGATTGTTGCTGAGACAGCTCGGTAGATATCCGCTGCTCTAGCTGTGTGCTCGCCTGGTTTGCCTCGTTGCCTACCTGAACCAGCGCCTGCTGGCTAGTCAGGCGTACGCTGTTGATGTGCAGAACCGTCAGAATCAAGTAAATCAGGCCCAAAATGCTGGCCAGTAGACAGGCCCAAAACCGCAAGTCGGTAGCAAGGTTACGGCCTCGAGCTGGCCTACCAACGCTGTTATCAATCCAAAAGCCAGTCAACAGCAGAGCAATGCCCACCAGCGGCACAATACCTCGATCAACAATCTGAGTAATGGTGGCTAGCTGCCACTGAGGATTGGTCAGATTGGGTGGAATGAGCAAAATCAAATAGTCCAGCAGGGCTGAAACAATAGTGACAATTCCCACCAGCTTGAGCGCAATCGCCGCAAGGGGGGACATAAAAGGGCTATTGACCGCTGATTCCGACGTCATACCATTTGGCGCGAACTACAGTAACTCATTCTGCCCTGTGATCTGCGCAATTCGTCAGGCTAAGGGAAAAAAGTTGCGGTTTTAAGACTTTTGCTGATGGATTGTCCTGCCTCTAATGTTGGTAGGGGGTGGCAGGGATGGAGTAAGTCGCCTTTACCGGCGCTGGTACAGCTCCCCGGTATCCTGCCCCCAATATCCTCTGCCCTCTGCCCTCTGCTCTCTGCCTGAATAGATCGCTACAATCACCCTAGGTAAAAACGCTCTCAACGCCTAAACCCCTATGAAAATTTTGATGGTGCTGACTTCTCACGCAGAGCTAGGTGAGACAGGGCACAAAACCGGATTTTGGCTGGAAGAATTTGCTGCACCTTATTACGCGTTTGTCGATGCTGGAGCTGAGGTAACGCTGGCGTCGGTCGCTGGGGGCCAACCGCCCATAGACCCCAGAAGCTCGGAACCAGAGTCACAGACAGAGGCAACTCGTCGTTTTGAGCAAGATGCTCAGACTCAAGCTCAGCTCGCCCAAACGGTACCACTCGATCAGGTGAGTCCCGGCGACTACAATGCCCTCTTTTTCCCGGGTGGTCACGGCCCGATGTGGGATTTAGCCAGCAGTGAGGCTACCGCTCGCCTCGTAGAAACGTTTTACAGCCAGGGTAAGGTGATTGGGGCTGTCTGCCATGGACCCGCAGCGCTGGTGCTGGCAAAAGATGCTCAGGGGCAGTCTATTCTTCAGGGCAAGCAGGTGACCGGCTTCACCAATGAAGAGGAAATTGCTGTAGCGCTAGATCAGGTTGTTCCGTTTGCCCTAGAAACCCGGCTAGCGGAACTCGGTGGCCGCTTTTACGGCGGGGCTAAGTTTCAACCAAACGTTGTAGTAGACGGTCGGCTGATCACGGGTCAAAATCCACCCTCCTCAGAACCCACGGCCAAGGCAGTAATTCAGGCGCTAAAGCAGGTTGCGTTGACCTAGCCCTCGAACTCCCAGGGTGTCGCGACCAGGCCTGCTCCTCTTTCCAGTAGATAAGAGTAGATGGGGTAGAACCTATTGATGCGGTTCTTGAAGGCAATTCCGAAAGCGACCGGGAGCCCTTATGAAAAAGTCGTGTGTTGATCGAGTCAATAGACGGATCAACACACGACGGAGAAGCAAGGCAACGAGCTGCCTAGGAGACTAAAGAATCTGAGACAGGAAGCGCTGGGTGCGCTCCTCCTGAGGGCTGGTGAAAAATTCGTTGGGTGTATTTTCTTCTACAAGGTAACCGCCGTCCATCAGGACAACTCGGTCAGCGACTTCACGAGCAAAGCCAACTTCGTGGGTAACACACACCATGGTCATGCCAGAGTTGGCCAAAGAGCGCATCACGTCAAGCACCTCGCGCACCATTTCAGGGTCTAACGCGGAGGTGGGCTCGTCGAAGAGCATGACCTTGGGCTGCATGGCTAGGGAACGTGCGATCGCAACTCGCTGCTGCTGACCGCCTGAAAGCTGCCCCGGGTACTTGTGGGCCTGCTCCAAAATGCCGACCCGCTCCAGCAGCTGCATAGCGACTTCCTGGGCTTTGGCCTTGGGCCAGCGGCGAACCCAAATAGGAGAGAGGGTAATGTTTTGCAGCACCGTCAGGTGGGGAAACAGGTTGAACTGCTGAAACACCATCCCAACTTCCCGACGAATGGTCTCAATGTTTTTGAGGTCGTGGGAAATTTTGATGCCGTCCACCTCGATACTGCCCTTCTGATACTCTTCCAGAGCATTAAAGGTGCGGATAAAGGTGGACTTACCGGAACCCGATGGCCCCATCACGACCACCACTTCGCCCCGATTTACCGTTAAGCTGACGCCCTTAAGAACGTGGAAGCCGTTGTCGTACCACTTCTCCACGTCCCTGGCCACAATGACGGGCTCAGAAGCTTTGACCCCGGTCGGGGTGGGTTCTGTTTGAAACTGTGTCATTTGAAGTCGTGTCTCCCTAGTCTGCCTCGCACATGCCGTTCTTTAATAGAAGCGGTAATCACACTCAGCAGCGGTCGCAGTAGAAGATTTAGCTGCGGCTCTCGCTGCAAACAATCTATTGAGTTCCAAGCATGTAAGTTCAATCTTGCAGAATTAGCCCTGGAGGGCTAGCCATTGCCTTGGACTTTACTACCTACAAAGGATTTCTAGGCCCAAGATCTGCAGCGTCTGGTTTTAAATATTCTGACCTAAGATACGGCTTTCCTGAATTTGAGACTGTCAACTGTTACACGGAGTGACATTTCTGGCGCCTTTCCCGAGTCCGTTTTTTGAACAACTCCTATTCGTCAATACAACCTACTAAGAAGCACCTGGATTGTTAGGCAGCGAATCGATCTTGACTATGGGAACCCCGCTCCCGGTTAGCGTAGAGCTGCTGCTTAATGACCAGTGTGCAGCCTTTCTTCCAGCTTGCGGCTGCCCAACGACATGGCGTAGCAGAAGATCCAGTAAAGGACCCCAATAAACAGATAAACCTCTAGCTGCCGACCTAGAAACTCAGGGTTAGACACGACGCCTCGGCTGATGCCCAATAGCTCCAGCAAACCCACAATAGAAACCAGCGTAGTGTCCTGAAACAGGCTGATAAACTGACCCACGTTAGACGGAATTGAAATCTTGAGCGCCTGCGGCAGGACGATAAACGCAGTTGTCAACGGAGTATTTAGCCCCAAAGAAAAGGCCGCTTCAGTCTGGCCTCTAGGAATTGCCTGCAGCCCGCCTCGCACATTCTCAGCCAGATAGGCTGCGGTAAACAGGGTTAGCGCCACAACAGCCCGCAACACCCGATCGAGGCGAATCTCATCGGGCAGAAACAGGGGCAGCATCACCTGGCCCATAAACAAAATCGAAATCAGCGGCACCCCGCGAATGAGCTCGATATAGAGCGTTGAAACCCAGCGAACAATGGGCAAGCTGCTCTGCCGTCCCAGGGCCAGCAGCACTCCCAGCGGGAAAGACAGTACCGTGCTGACAATGGCCAGAAAGAGCGTCAGCAAAAGACCGTTCCAGTTGTTTGTAGAAACGTTCTTTAGCCCAAACCCACCTGCTAACAGCCACAACACCACAAAGAACGACAGCAGCCAAGCCAGGGAAATCCATGACCCTAGACCGGGAAACTTTCGGGCCAGCTGCCGCCCGGCCCAAGCGCTCACCGCGCAGATTAAAATTACGCCGGCCATCAGCAGCCGAAAAGGCACAGGAGTCGGCGTGATCACCGCCAGCACCGCCAAAGCTCCCAGCACAATGAGCGCTCTACGAGAGAACAGCACTGAGACGTTACGCGCCAGCGAGCCCCAAGTAAGTCCCCCCAGTAAACTAATTAGGCCTAGGATGAGCCACAGGCGCCAGTACTGATCGGCAGGGTAGCGCCCCACAAAGTAAAGGGGCAGGTTAGCGGGAATAACTCGCCATTGGGCTTCGGTAAAGGCCCAGCGCAGCAGCGTCCAAAAAAGGGCTGCCAGGATCGACCCTAGCACCAGCGTCAAAACAGAGTTGAACCAGCCGTTAAACAGGTTCTTTTGAAGCCAGGCAATCGGGGTTGACTGAGTACTTAAAGGCGGAGCAGAAGTGGGGTTAGTAGCAGTCATAGCTGGGTGAAACTAAGCAGGCAGCGATCGCAAACAGCAGCAGAAAAAACCAAA
>DATNQE010000348.1:0-3811 GCA_036702895.1 Trichocoleus sp.
AAGTCGCTTGTTTCCGCCCGGGGTGCCAAAAACAACGCAAAGGGCAATAGGTTCGATTCAACTAGGTTTTGGCGCTGATTCACTGAACCATTCGCCTGAAAGACAACGCGAATAGTGAACTGGCGGTAGTCAACGGCAAGGTCAGATACCCGCACCGATGCCCGCCCAGTTTTTCCCATATCGACGGCTTTAGGATAGTTTCCTAAAGGAGTATTTCCAGGGCCATCCGTTATGGTTGCGGGCTGCACTAGGGTTGCAAGAGAGCCGCCTGGATCGGCCACGTTTGAGCTTCGTATTGGGGTTGAGAAAGAGCCGTCAGAATTGGAGAGTTGAAGGCTATCAAACGTAAAATTGATGAGCGTCCTTACCATGATCATTCCTGGCTGATTGCCAATAAATTGGGGGGCTTTGGCTTAGCTAAAAAATCAGATCGAATGGACATACCCTATGTCCTGACTGATTCCCAACTTCGAGGGGTGTTGAGTTAACCGTCATTACAGAGATAGACCGTGTTTTTTCGGAGAACTCATTCGATTCTTAAAAAAGCTTTACTCTACAATTTTTAGAATCATTTAAGACTCAGCTTGGAAGCTATCAAAAATGGCTTCTTTAGCCTTCAAACTTAGATTTAGAAAGGTAAATTTCTTTAGTAAAAGAAGTAATAGAGCAACCGCTAGCAGGAGTAAAAAGCTTTACAGTTGCAGGGGGCAAAACAGCCAGATCTCCCTGTAGATTTTGGCTACGAAAAGCAGCCAGCAGAGCAGCAAAGCGCTCTATTCTGAACTAAGGTCACGATTTGACACGGCTGATTATGCTCATCGCTACGGAAGAAAACGCCTGGATTAATACACTGGATGCCAGTAAGCCAGAAGTCTTGGGTAGAGCGCGGCACCTCATCGAAAGCAACGTCTACTGCACCCTCTCCACCTGCTCACCCGATGGGTTCCCCTGGGCTTCCCCTGTGTTTTATGCCTACGACTCGGACTGGAACATTTACTGGTCGTCTGCCATTGCTTCGCGGCATTCGCAGAATTTGTTGTGCAACCAGGGGCGAGCTGCGATCGCAATCTACAGCACCCACGCCGAAGAGGGTAAGGGCCAGGGGCTGTACTTAAGCGGCACCGCAAAAGAGCTTCAGCCCAAGCAAACCGCAGCAGTGATGCAGATGCTTTTAAAGCGAGTCGGGCGACCCTTAGTGCGAGCAGAGGCAGACTACCTACCGCCGTCTTACCGCAGAATTTACCGCTTTCGCCCCCAAGAGGTTTGGGTGACAGGGGAGCGGGCAGCCTTTGGCAACGTTCTGGTCGATACCAAAATTGAGCTCAGTTTGTCAGACCTGACAGGCTCAGACCAACCCTAAAGCTGCTGATTTCTTGAGAAAGCAAAATCTTGGGTAGCCAAATCAGCGACTATAGAGGGCTGCCGCTCCAGCGCCTGTCGCTCAAGATGAGGAAAGACCTGGGCCGAAGCAACCTCAATGCTGCAACTCCTTTTCCGCTTCTACGGGGAACTAAATGACTTTCTGGCTCCGGTCCGAAAGCAGGTAGAGTTCGTCCATTCCCTGAAGGAGCAGGCTTCTATTAAGGATGTGATTGAAGCGCTGGGGGTACCCCACCCGGAGGTAGACCTGATTCTAGTTAACAGGCTCCCCGTTGACTTTGACTACTTGGTAAAAGAGGGAGATCAGGTCAGCGTCTACCCCTACTCCCAGGGAGTTGAGATGGCAGCCGTCTCGCCTACTCGGCCTGCCCCCCTGCCCCAGGTTCGGTTTGTGCTGGACGTGCATTTGGGCAAACTGGCAACCTACCTGCGGCTGCTGGGGTTCGATACGCTCTACCAGAACGACTACGATGACGACGAACTCGCCCAAATCTCCAGCCAGGAACGCCGGGTGCTGCTGACCCAAGACCGAGGGCTGCTCAAGCGCAGCATGGTCACCTATGGGTATATCGTGCGATCGCATAACCCAGAAGAGCAGGTGCGGGAGGTCTTGGAGCGATTTAAGCTCCATGCTGAAGTAGCCCCCCTAGAGCGCTGCCCCCGCTGCAACGGCGCAGTCGTGGTGGTGGATGCCGCCGAGGTTGCCGATCGGCTGCCTCCCCTCACCCGTCTGCACTACAGCGAGTTTGCCCGTTGCCAAGACTGCCACCAGGTCTACTGGAAAGGAGCCCACTACGAGCGAATTCAGCAGCTATTAGAGCGAATAATGACGAAGAGCACACGCTAGCGGAGCTTGTACAGCTCCACTATCAAAATTCGGGCAGCGGTTATCGCTAGGGCAACCAGCCTGGGGGAGCTGTGCGAATTGCTCCCCTCAAAGGGTTTTCTCGTCCAGCGATAGCTGCTAGACCGTCTGCGCTTCCTTGGCCAAAAACTTCTCCAACTCCGTCAGCGCCTCGGCATCTACCTTGGTCTGCATTGGGCAGAACTTGGGACCACACATTGAGCAAAACTCAGCGGTCTTGTAGATGTCGGCGGGCAAGGTCTCATCGTGGTACTCCCGTGCCCGTTCAGGGTCGAGCGACAGCTCAAACTGTTTATTCCAGTCAAAGTTGTAGCGGGCGTGAGACATAGCATCGTCGCGATCGCGCGCCCCGGGGCGGTGCCGGGCAATATCGGCAGCGTGGGCCGCAATTTTGTAGGCAATCAGCCCGGCGCGAACGTCTTCGGCATTGGGCAGGCCCAGGTGCTCCTTGGGGGTAACGTAGCAGAGCATGGCGGCCCCACTCCATCCGGCCAGCGCTGCCCCAATGGCTGAACTGATGTGGTCATAGCCAGCGGCAATGTCTGTCACCAGTGGCCCCAGCACGTAGAAGGGCGCTTCCGAGCACTCTTCCATTTGCATTTTCACGTTGTAGTCGATCTGATCCATCGGCACGTGACCGGGGCCTTCGACCATCACCTGCACATCGTGCTCCCAAGCAAGACGAGTCAGCTCGCCCAAGGTCTTGAGCTCGGCCATCTGCGCCGCATCAGTAGCATCGTGCAGACACCCCGGCCGTAGCGAGTCGCCCAGGCTAAAGGACACGTCATAGCGCTTGAAGATCTCAATGATGTCTCGAAAGTGGGTGTAGAGCGGGTTTTGCTGGTGGTGGTGCAGCATCCACCGGGCCAAAATGCCGCCGCCGCGCGAGACGATGCCGGTGATGCGATCGCGCACCAGCGGCAGGTGCTCAATCAAAATCCCGGCGTGGATGGTCATGTAGTCCACCCCTTGCTGGGCGTGCTTCTCGATGATGTGGAGAAAGTCGTCGGGGGTGAGCTTTTCGATGTTACCGTGGACGCTCTCTAGCGCCTGATAAATCGGCACCGTGCCAATGGGCACCGGCGACTGCCCAATCATGGCGGTGCGAATAGCATCTAGATCGCCGCCCCCAGTGGACAGGTCCATCACCGTGTCGGCCCCATACTTCACCGCCAGCAGCAGCTTATCGACCTCCTCCTGCAAGTTAGAGGAGTTGGGCGAGGCGCCAATGTTGGCATTCACCTTACACCGGGTGGCAATACCAATGCCCATCGGCTCCAGGTTGGGGTGATTTATGTTGGCCGGAATGATCAGGCGGCCCCGTGCCACCTCATCGCGAATTAGGTCGGGGGCCAGGTTTTCCCGCTGCGCCACATAGTGCATTTCCTCGGTGGTGATGCCCTGACGCGCATAGTGCATCTGAGACACGTTGGCCTGTCCTTGCCGCTTTGCAATCCATTCAGCTCTCATAAGATTCCTCATTAATAAAGGTCACTCGATGAAAAGACGCCTGGGGCGACGCCCACCATTTCCCGTCATACCTGTGAAATTGCTGTGGTGGACCCT
>DATNQE010000006.1:0-3942 GCA_036702895.1 Trichocoleus sp.
CGTGCTGTAGATGCACCTGATTGAGGTGTTGAATGTGCTGCTCTTTGGCTTGGGCAAACCGCGGCCAGTCAAAGCGGCGAGCGCACTCTTGCCAGCCGTAGCTAGTCGCCACTTGCTCTAGCCGGTTAAACCCGGCCGCAAAGTCCAGCAGCTTTTCTGGAATGCAGCCGTAGTTGACGCAGGCGCCGCCCGGTTTAAACTGCTCTGCGATCGCAACTTTGGCTCCGTAGCGGGCGGCCCGCTCTGCTGCGGCCAGCCCGCCAGAGCCAGCTCCAATAACAATCAGGTCATAGTTCGAGTTCAAAGCCTTAGCCCTCAAGCGACGCTCTCTTGCTCTAAAAACCCCGGTTTGCCTTCTTGCGCTAAGTAAATAAAGCGGCTAAAGAGAATGGCAAACGTCAAATCCAGCACTCCAGACACCAAGTAAAACGGGTGCAGACTGCCCAGCACAACGTGATAGGCTAGCACCGCAAAAACGCTGTACTGAGCGAGAATGCCCAGCTTGACGATGGCGTGGTTTTTGGAAATATCTTGGCTCACCCACCAGTAGCCAATGCCGATAATGATGACTACTCCGTAAAACAATTGGGAGTACTCAGCGTTGACCAGGGGCTCAGTGCCGAGAGCCGATCGAATTCGACCGTCTAGAAAGAGCAGGGTGGCTCCTTCAACCCAGTTGATCACGGCTTTGGACTGAAACACAGTCCGCCAAAAATTGGATGAGTTCATAGCGGCAAATTGGGGTTGATCGGTAGCGCTGGTTTTCGGGGGGCTGATGCTTGCGGCTGCTTGGTCTCTTTCGGCCTGCAGCTTTTGCTTGGCCGCCTTAAATTCGGTGGCGAGCTGCTTTTGCTGCTCATGGCTCAGGTCTTCCCGGATTTTGGGGAAGATGTCATTTTCCTCCTGGTCAACGTGTGATCGCACCGCCCGCCGAATCTCCTCCACCCGCTCTTTGAAGGTGGGATCAGCCGGATCGATGGCTCTGGCTGCGTCTAGCATTTCGATGACTTCGTCGGTCTGCTCGACGATATCCGGCATCTGGTCGTAGTAGGGGCTCAGCGCCGGGTAGAGCACCCTTTCCTCAGCTAACCCGTGGATCTTTACATCCCAATAGAGCTGCTCAAAAAATCCCTGAATCTCCTGCGGCTCGTCGCTGCCCAGCACCTCCGCAAAGAGAATGTCGGCCTTGCTGTGGTCCATCAGCAGCACATCGCGGATCGACATCTCATCGTCGGTGCGGGTGATGACGCTGCCCGCAATGCCGGTAAGGGCTGCCACAGCGTCTTCTGCCCGTGCCCCCAGATCTTCTCTGGGCTCTTGACCCGTCAGTTCGTAGACGCCCAGGATTTCCAAAATCTCCTTGAGCTGTTCCTGATGGGCGCGGTTCTCAAAATTGACGGTGTGTAGGGGTGCGATAGCAACTTCAATATCGGCCCCTACAACCTGGGCCGCTTTGTGGATCACCAGCCCAGTCATCGTTTGCTGGTGCTTAAGCAACTCCTGCTGCTGCACCTTCTCCGCCAGGCTGAGCTCGTCGCTCTGCATCAACGCCCGGATAGCTACGGCTTTCCTTTGAGTGGCTTCACTAGCTTCGCCCTGGACACCGTATTGCACCCTCACGGTATCAATGACGCCAAGATTTTTTTGATCCTGCTCCAGCATGTCTCGCAGCTTGGGGCGCACGTTCTCGCTATCAATGCTGTCGAGTAGCAGTTGGTCATGAGCAATGAGTAGATCTTGCAGTAGCCTCATATCGGCAATGTGCATCGCGATTGAGGCGCGTTTGGTGTCGTCGAGCGTTACCACCATTTCACTTATCTCTCCTCTGCGTTGGTGATTGCTTTGCTTCCGCAGCAATCAGGAATGTCAGCCAAACTCAGCCGCTTTTAGATTGCTTTTGCCCCACTGCTTAGACCGTCTAATTCTTGAGGTTTTGGGGGGCCTGCCCCTTTGTTAAGAGGCTCCGCCTCCGCGCCCCGTCGTAACTTCAGCAGCCATCGCTGCAAGGCGAAAAACGGGCAGGAAAAAGGCATGGCAAAAGCAGGAGAACCTCTGCTCTTTGGCAGCATAGCGGCTGCTGTTTTAACAGATCTCTACCCCCAGAAGCGAGCTAGATTTGCTAAAGGGTAGAGATTAACCTCAACCAGATTTGGTTCGCTTGCTAAATGCAAATCGGTCGAACGTTACGTTAGAGAACGCTTCTTTGAATCAAGTCCTAGAAACCAAGATTTAAGAAACAGAAGAACTA
Source organism: Trichocoleus sp. (assembly GCA_036702895.1). Lineage (GTDB taxonomy): Bacteria > Cyanobacteriota > Cyanobacteriia > Phormidesmidales > Phormidesmidaceae > JACVSF01. The sequence continues at coordinate 2,249 of DATNQE010000006.1, forward strand.
GCTGGCATTACAGGCATCTACACCATTTGACAGACCCAAAATTAGGGCTTCAAATCTGTTAGTAAGAGGTTACTCCTACTCCTGCTTCCTAGACTGTTTTTATCCTGCTATACGGTATCAAACTCGTCTTTAGAGAAAGCATCTTTAATTGATGTAAAGCTCATGGATCGCCATCTGCTGCTGTCGCGGCGAACGCTGATGAAGTGGGGAAATGTGGCCCTCGGGGCAGCGTTCTGGTCAGCGGGCGCAAACGCCATTACAGCCTGCTCAACTCACCTTGCCTCGGAGGCAACTGAACCTGTGAAACGCCGACAACAACAAGCAGGTCAACTCGTTTCTCGGCCTGCAGCGCCTACTGCCCCAGCTGCTCCCAGCGGTTTGCACTCTCTAGGTCTAGAGAGCTCCCGCGACGGACTCATTTACGTACCCAAAAGCTACCAGGCAGGCAGCCTAGTGCCGCTAGTGCTGATGCTGCACGGCGCTGGCGGGGATGCTGAGGGCGCTTTGAGAATTCTAGAGGGGTTGGCCGAGACTTATGGCCTGCTGCTGCTAGCCGTGGAGTCAAGTGGTCGCACTTGGGATGTGATTATCAGCGATTATGGCCCAGATATTGACAGGATTGACCGGGCGCTGGCAGAAACGTTTAGCCGATACGGAGTGAACCCGGCTCAGCTTGCGATCGCAGGCTTCTCCGACGGCGCCTCCTATGCGCTTTCGGTAGGGCTCACCAACGGCGACTTGTTCAGCCACATCATCGCGTTTTCCCCTGGCTTTATGGCTCCGGCCAGCCAGCAGGGAATGCCCCAAATCTTTGTTTCTCACGGCACCCAAGATACGGTGCTGCCGATTGACCGCTGTAGCCGCAGAATTGTCCCGCAGCTGCAGCAGGCTGGCTACAACACCCGCTACCGCGAGTTTGAGGGAGGGCACACGGTGCCGACCGACATTTCCCGTGCCGCCATGATGTGGCTGACTGCCTAGCGTGCGATGGGGCGCCTTAAACCCCGAAAACCCGATAGGTTGGGACGCCTTTTTTTGCTGTTGTGGCATGTTGCCGCACAGCCCTAGGTTGACCTCGCTCCCGCAGCCTGTCTGTCAAAGCGTCTAAGCATCCGGTGCTGACGACTGTACGGGTGGCCAGTTTTGGCGCCACCCTGTGGCTGCTGAGCGCCGCCGTTACCCAAAGCTACTAACTCTTTACTCAACAGGGATACCGCCATGGATGAATCTACTCAGTCAAACCAGTTATCTGACCAGCAAACCAATCCTGATCAGGCCGTAATCTCCTCCCAGCAGGCCCAACCGATGGCGCCCACAAACGTTTCTGGCAGCGCCATGCTTGACGCTAGAGCGGCTGCCGGAGAAGCTCAGCCGGAGGGCGACCCAGTTGAGCATCCCATCGCTACCAACTTCTCCACTGCGGCTGAGGCTGGGGATGCGAATACTGCTGATGTCGCCGGGGCAAATGGCCCCTTTGAGGCTGAGGCAGGATCTACAGACAAAGGCAAAGTTCAGCTGCACAACAATCCGGATGTCCCCGGCGGCGACATGCCGGAAGCTTTGCCCAATACCGACCCGGTCAGCCTGCCCCTAGACCCGAGCACCAATCAGCAGGAGTGACCCTAACTTAAACACTGCAGAAAGCCTTCTATTAACAAAAGAAGGCTTTCTGCATAGCAATAGCGGTGTTAATA
>DATNQE010000387.1:0-3935 GCA_036702895.1 Trichocoleus sp.
AGCTCGTGCTGCAGGCGACGAATTTTGGCTGAGCGGGGTAGCAGCTCTACAGGCTGCCCTTTGGGAATGACCACCTGCTCCACCGCCAGGCGGGCTTCCTCAAGCGCCTCCAGTTCGTGATCATTGCCGTCGGATGCAAACAGACTCAGCTCATCTGCATCTAAGGTGGTGGGCTGCTCAAGACCCAGCAGCCGCCGCAAACTGCGAGTGATCTCTGGAGCCGTATTGGCTCGCGCCACCTCAATGCGCCCCTGCCGCTGTTTCGCCAAGCGATCAAGCTTGGAGTGGTGTTTGCGATGGGCCGGCAGGGTCAGTACGGCATCGGCCTCATCGAGCTCACGCTCCAAAGCAACGGGCAGCTGCAGCGTCTCAATGATGTGCACTAGCTGGTGGCGGCTAATGCCGTAGGGGTAGAGGCGCAGGACATCTTCGCTGGCTCTGGTGGTGGCCGCTAAGCTGCCGTTTGAGGTGGTCCCCAAACTAACCGCTGAGGCGGGGGGGCGAACATCTGGCTGCTCCTGCCAGGTGGCCAAGGCGGGGTCAGCTAGAGAAAGTTTCTGAGCCGGTTCCCAGCTGCCCAAGGACTCACGCCGGTAGGGCTTTTGTTGAAACGGTTGAAACGGCACGACTTGCCCTGAGCCCAATTGCCCGGCTCGGCCTTGTCCAAGAGAGGCTGCTGGGCGTACCGGAGGATTAGCATAAGACCCTTCCGGCACAGAGCGGGTAATAGTAACCTGACCGCTCTCGTTCACTGTTCTAACCTGCGGATAGGGCTGGCGGCCCCGCAGCAGCGCATCAACAGTTTCGTCTACGCTTTCGTGAACCACCCAGCGCTGGCGCTCCAGCATCTCAACGGCGATGTCGAAGGTGGGCGGTGCTTTGCGCTCTAGCACGCTCTTTTGCGAGCCTCGTCGCCGAGCCTCATCGTCTCCTAGAGTCACCGACTGAATGCCGCCAACCAGATCGGAGAGGGTTGGGTTTTTGATCAGGTTTTCGATTTGGTTGCCGTGGGCTGTCCCTACCAGCTGCACACCCCGTTCAGCAATGGTGCGGGCAGCTAGCGACTCTAGCTCAGTGCCGATTTCATCAATAACGATGACCTCTGGCATGTGGTTTTCCACGGCCTCGATCATTACCTGGTGCTGCAGCTCAGGCCGCGCCACCTGCATCCGGCGCGCTCGACCGATCGCAGGGTGGGGAATATCGCCGTCGCCCGCAATTTCGTTGGAGGTGTCGATAATGACAACTCGCTTTTGCAGATCGTCGGCGAGCACCCGCGCAATTTCACGCAGGGCGGTAGTCTTGCCGACCCCAGGGCGACCCAGCATCAAAATCGACTGGCCGGTTTCTACCAAGTCGCGAATCATGGTAATCGTGCCATGAATGGCACGGCCTACCCGGCAGGTAAGGCCAATGACCTCTCCAGTGCGGTTGCGAATGGCGCTGATGCGGTGCAGAGTTTGCTCAATCCCGGCTCGGTTATCTTCACCAAAGTGACCAACTCGGCTGATGCAGTCAGCGAGCTGATCACGCGTTACTACGCTCTCGGAAAGATACTCTGCGCCAGAGGGAAAGCGGGCTTCGGGAAGTCGTCCTAAATCTAGAACGACTTCTACCAAAATTTCTTTTTGGGGATGCTGCTGGAGTGCCTGCTGGAGTTCGGAGGGCAAGATGTCCAGCAGCTTCTGGAGATCATCCGTGTTGTGCATTACAGGGGGAATATGGTGGGCGCTTTCAATAAAGGTTGGAAGGCTACTCAATCAGGGGTTAAGTCGCCTAAGGCTAAAGCAATAACAGCGCTTAAAGCGGCTTTTAAACTGCTCTAGGGCATATTTTTTACAGCATTTTCAGAAGAACTTTTGTGAGGGATTGAACCATTTGCTTTGAGGGGAATGGTGCTCAGCGGCGGTCTGCATCCTATGATCCCCAGCCTTAAAAATAACAGATCGACTTATGAGCTTCAATGTGAGGTCCGAACTTCCAGGTAGGGTTTTCTGCCCCTGATTCTTCAGCATAGCCAGTTGGCTATTAAAGCTGACTTTGCTTCATGCCTGCAGTCGCGTAACTTACATTTCTGCTAAATATATGGGGTAACTGGACTTTAGGAATGGGGCCGTACAAGCGGGTTTCCGGACTCGCCGAACTATCAGGTGAAAAGGCTAGGGAACCTAGCCAAATTAGGGGAAACCCATGGGGGCTCGAGTGGAACAAATAGAAATGTTTGATGAGGCGTTACAGCGGTGCCGCTGTTTAAAAAAATTATCAAAACTGGTAATTTGAGTGAAAGGGAATTTCTTGCGTTTCTTTTTGGTTGAAGATGAAACGAGAGCAGGTGGTATGGCAACTAAAAATCAATCCTTCCCAAGACAGATTTTTGTTTCTGCTTAATGGGTTGATTATCAGTTGTAGCCACTGCAGACCTTATTAGAAGTGGCCCTGTTACAGACTTAGGCGCTTTTGGGGCAGCGTCTAATTACGCATCATGGAGTCTAGCTAAATGTCCCAAAGCCGGATAGCCAAGCAGCGTAGTAGGCTCAAAGCGACAGTAGTGAAGCGCGATCACTATGGGCGAGGTACCCAGAGCATAGGCAATTCTGGAGAAAGCGGATCTACAGTAAGTGACTCCAGGGAAAATGATTCTGTAAATCATCCTGTGGCCGTTGATGCTGTGGAGCTGCTTCAGCAGTTGGAGCTGCAGGATGGCTAATAAACTGTCGCCGCGCTCTGAGTCATCGCACTCTCGACTAATGGCATCCGGGCTGTTGAAACTTGGAAGGCGTGCTCGCAAAACTGGGCTGCTTACCTACGGCGTCGCTCTGCTCAGCGTGGGGCTGGCGCTAGGGGCCTGTGCGGTCCTTGACATATGGATTCATCCCGCCCCAACCTCGCTGTTCTTTATCGCGGTGATGGTAAGCGCCTGGTATGGCGGCTTAGGACCGGGACTGGTTGCGACAATTTTGTCGACGGTAGCCATCAGCTACTGCTTTGTGTCGCCCTACTACGCGCTAAAAGCCCTGGAACTGGGCAGCGTTTTGCGCCTAGGCGTCTTTGTAGCAGCCTCTTTGCTAATTAGCTGGCTCAAGGAGTCGCGGCGCAGCGCGATGCGCCGAGAGCAGCGGCTGCGCGCTATCAGCGAGACGGCCCAGCGAGAGGCCGAAACGGCTAAGGAACGGCTAGAGGCGGTACTGTCCAGCATTGGCGATAGTTTTTATGTAGTTGATCGCGAGTGGCGATTTACCTACGTCAATCAGCGCCTGTGCCAGCTTTTGAGCAAGAGTTCTCAGGAGATTTTGGGGCAGCCTATCTGGGACCTGCTGCCCAACGGGGCTGGTCTAGACGTTCAGCAGCAGCTTGAGCAGGCGTGGAGCCGGCAGGGGCCAGTTCAGTTTGAGTGCTTTTACCCCGATTGGGGCCGCTGGTACGAACACCGAGTCTACCCGTCCCCAGAAGGCTTGGCGGTGCTGGGGGCAGACATTAGCGATCGCAAGCGCATTGAGGCCGAAGGAAAACAGGCCGAGACGGCTTTAGGCCAGAGTGAGGCGCGCTTTCGCCGTATTTTTGAATGCAACATGGTGCCAATGGGCACCTGGTCAAGCTCAGGCATTATTGTCCATGCCAACGACGCGCTGCTAGAGCTAATTGGCTACACCCGGCAGGAGCTCGAGGCCGGCGAAATCAGCTGGCAGGCCTTGACTCCGGCAGAATGGGCTGCGCACGACGAAGCCGCTCTGGCAGAAATTGCCCGGGGCAACGTTATTTCTCCCTTTGAAAAGGAGTACATCCATAAACAGGGGCATCGAATTCCGATTTTGGCGGGGGGAGCCTCTTTCTTAGACGACCCCAACACGGGGGTATTCTTTGCCATTGATCTGAGCGATCGCAAACGTACAGAAGCGGCTTTGCAGCAAAGTGAGGAGCGGCTGCGGGTAGCTCTG
>DATNQE010000394.1:0-5053 GCA_036702895.1 Trichocoleus sp.
TGTCAGTTTCTGTCAACAGCTTTTCTGCGAGAATAGAGATTCAGATTTTCCAAACCTTTAGCCACCGAGTTCGCAGTCTGCGTCGCAACCCCATGTCTAAGCCTCAGTCCCAACCCCAACAGGTCGCCACTAGCGGAGCCGCCATTCGCCAGACGTTTCTTGATTTCTATGCGGCTCGGGGACACCGGATTTTGCCCAGCGCCTCTCTGGTGCCGGAAGACCCGACCGTGCTGCTGACCATTGCTGGAATGCTGCCGTTTAAGCCTATCTTTTTGGGCCAGCGTCAGGCTGAAGTGCCCCGTGCTACCACATCGCAGAAATGCATTCGTACCAACGACATTGAAAATGTGGGGCGCACCGCTCGTCACCATACGTTCTTTGAAATGCTGGGCAACTTCAGCTTCGGCGATTATTTCAAAGAAAAAGCGATCGCATGGGCCTGGGAGCTTTCCACTGAGGTCTTTAAGCTGCCGCCCGAGCGTCTGGTGGTGAGCGTGTTCCGTGAGGACGACGAAGCCTTTGCCATCTGGCGTGACCAGATCGGCATTCCGGCCCACCGCATTCAGCGCATGGACGAGGCTGACAACTTCTGGGTGTCTGGCCCAACGGGTCCCTGCGGTCCCTGCTCAGAGATCTACTACGACTTCCATCCCGAGCTGGGCGATGACCATATTGATCTAGAAGACGACAGCCGCTTCATCGAGTTCTACAACCTGGTCTTTATGCAGTACAACCGGGATGCCGACGGTAACCTGACGCCGCTGCAAAACCAGAACATTGACACTGGCCTGGGTCTGGAGCGCATGGCCCAGATCCTCCAGCAGGTGCCTAACAACTACGAAACCGACCTGATCTTTCCCATCATTGAGACGGCCGCAAAAATTGCTGGCATCACCTATGCCGATAGCGACGAGCGCACCAAAGTCTCCCTCAAAGTCATTGGCGATCACGTGCGGGCCGTCGTACATATGATCGCCGACGGCATCGCTGCGTCCAACGTAGGGCGGGGCTACATTCTGCGGCGGTTAATCCGGCGGGTCGTGCGTCATGGTCGTTTGATCGGCATCGAGGGCGCCTTTATCAGCCAGGTGGCAGAAACTGCCATGCAGCTTTCGGAAGCGGTATACCCCAACGTGCGCCAGCGCGAAGCCAACATCAAGGCCGAGCTCGATCGCGAAGAGTCCCGCTTCTTAGAAACCCTGGAGCGGGGCGAAAAGCTGCTGGCAGAGGTGCTAGAGCGCGAGAGCAAAACGGCCGACAAGCAAATCTCCGGCGTCGATGCCTTTGTCCTCTACGACACCTATGGTTTTCCGCTGGAGCTAACCCAGGAAATTGCCGAGGAGAATGGGCTCATCGTTGACCAAGCGGGCTTTGAGACCGAGATGGAGAAGCAGCGCCAGCGCTCCAAAGAGGCCCACGAAACTATTGACCTGACGGTGCAGGGCAGCCTGGACTCGCTGGCGGAGCACATTCACTCCACTGAGTTCCTGGGCTACTCCGAAGTGACCAGCACCAGCAAAGTTGAAGTGCTGCTGAGCCAGGGCCAACCCGTGGAGGCTGCCGAAGCGGGCAGCGCCGTGCAGGTTGTTTTGAACAAAACCCCCTTCTATGCCGAGTCGGGCGGTCAGGTGGGCGATCGCGGCTACCTGTTGGGCGACGAGCTGGTTATCCGCGTCGAGGACGTGCAAAAAGATGGCGCCTTTTTTGTCCACTATGGTCGGGTAGAGCGGGGCACGGTTAAAACGGGCGACCAACTCACGGCGCAGATTGACCGTTCCTGCCGTCGTCGAGCGCAGGCAAATCACACTGCAACGCACCTGCTTCAGGCCGCGCTGAAGAAACTGGTTGACGACAGCATTTCCCAGGCGGGCTCGTTGGTCGCCTTTGACCGCCTGCGGTTTGACTTCAACTGCCCCCGCGCGCTGACGCCAGAAGAGGTGCGGCAGGTCGAGGAGCAGGTAAACGCCTGGATTGCCGATGGTCACCAGGCCGATGTCGCCGTCATGCCGATTGACGATGCCAAGGCGAAAGGCGCGATCGCAATGTTTGGCGAGAAGTACGGCAGCGAAGTCCGCGTCATCGACTTTCCTGGCGTTTCAATGGAGCTGTGCGGCGGCACCCACGTTACCAACACCGCTGAGATTGGCCTGTTTAAGATCATTTCTGAGTCCGGCGTGGCCGCAGGCGTACGGCGGATTGAGGGTGTTGCTGGCCCGGCGGTGCTGGAGTATCTGAACGTGCGCGATGGCGTGGTGCGCGACCTAAGCGATCGCTTCAAGGCTAAGCCCGAAGAACTCTCAGAGCGGGTCACCAACCTCCAGAACGAGCTGAAGTCTCTGCAAAAAGAGCGCGATGCCCTCAAGGCCGAACTGGCGGTCGCTAAGTCGGATCAGCTTCTGGGCGAAGCCCAGAGCGTGGGCGATTTGCAGATTTTGGTGGCCGAAATGGCAGGTATCGACCCGGAAGCCCTCAAAACAGCGGCGGAGCGGTTGCTGCAAAAGCTGGGTGAAGGAGCTGTGGTGCTGGGTTCTGTCCCCGAAGAGGGCAAGGTCAGCTTGGTGGCGGCCTTTAGCCCAGCGGTGGTGGGCCAAAAGCTCCAGGCGGGCAAGTTTATCGGCGGCATCGCCAAAATCTGCGGTGGTGGTGGCGGCGGGCGGCCTAACCTGGCTCAAGCGGGCGGGCGTGATGCCTCTAAGCTGCCAGAGGCGTTGGAGACTGCTAAAGCCCAGCTCCTTGAAGCGCTGAGCTAACCCTGGCCAGGCTCTAAAACCCCGCTTTCCAAAACCCCGGCTTCTTCAAGAAGCCGGGGTTTTGGCTCAGTCTTTGCCTTTGACGGTTGAGAAGCTCTCAAACCAGCCTCGCTGCTTGAAGTAAAAGATCAAACTGCATGCGATCGCAAGCATCAGCGCCCAGGCCAGCGGGTAGCCCCAGTACCAGTTCAGCTCCGGCATGTTGAAGGGCGAAGCTTCGGGGTTGAAGTTCATGCCGTAAATTCCGGCGATGAAGGTCAGTGGAATGAAGATGGTCGAGATTACCGTGAGGGTTTTCATCACCTCGTTCATCTTGTTGCTGGCCGACGACAGAAACACATCCATCAAGCTAGAAGCCAGCTCCCGATAGGTCTCGACCATGTCCAGCACCTGCACCGTGTGGTCGTAGCAGTCGCGCAGATACACCTGCACCTCTGGGCTGATTAGGGGGCAGTCGTCGCGCAGGAGCGATGCGATCGCATCGCGCTGCGGCCAGATCGAGCGGCGCATCGCCAGCAGCTCTCGCTTAAGCTGGTGAATCTTGGCCAGCGTTTGCGCCGTAGGATTCTCGATGACCTCATCCTCTAGAGCCTCAATTCGCTCGCCGTACATCTCCAGCACGGGAAATAGACCGTCGATAATTGCATCGATTAGGGCGTAAGCTAAGTAGTCTGCTCCCCGCTGACGAATCGAGCCCTTCTTCTGGCGAATGCGGCTGCGAATGGGCTCAAACGGGTCGTAGTCAGGCTCCTCCTGCACCGTCAGCAGATAATTTTTGCCCAGCACGAGGCTAACTTGCTCGCGGACATAGCGCCCCTCATTGGGCAGCGCTACCGCCATGTGCATAACGATGACTAATTGGTCTTCGTAGTCTTCCGTCTTAGGCCGCTGGGGCACATTGACCACATCCTCCAGCACAACCGGGTGCAGCTCGAAGACACGCCCCAAACGCCGCACAATATCCTCGCTGCCTAGCCCCTGTAGATCGATCCAGGAAACCGACTGGGTGTCGAGATAGGCCGCACATTCCTCTGGCGTTTCCACCACCACCCGGACAGCATCGGCCTCGTTGTAGTCAATCAGCACGATGGTTGGTGCTACGGCATCTGCTTTGATTCTCAAAGTCCCCGGTAGGCTGCCTGGTTCGTCGTAGGCGTAGCCGACATGGCTCTGGGGCTCAGAGTAGCCGGGCAAAGCAGTGTAGCTGGACATAGAATCTTCCTTTTCGAAAACGGTTCCAATGCCCAGATTCTAGACTGTGGGTTTCTGTCTCTACCGCTACTGCAGGTGCATACGATTGTCTCGTCAGGAATTTAGAAACAAGTCCTGAGAGCAGGCTAAAGCAGGCTGCCAAAAATCATGCCGACTAGCAGGATGAAGCCGAGCAGGACGTTTTGACGAAATACCTGGCCGTAGAGCTTGAGGGGCGGATTGTACTGGCTCAGCAGATAGGTTTGTCTGGCCCAGAGAATGAGCGCGATCGCAAGCCCTACCCAAAAGGGCCAAGCCATTGTCATGACCAGCCCCAGCCAGATCAGCATCAGCCAGGTGCCTAAATAGAAAAACCCTACGGCCTGGGGCGTTTGGTCGCCAAAGAAAATGGCGCTGGAGTTGATGCCAAGCTGAGTATCGTACTGCCGATCGGGAATGGCGTAGACCGTGTCGAAGCCTAAAGTCCACAGCACCACGGCCAGCCAAAGAATCCAGGCGGGTAGGTCCAGATGTCCCGTGACAGCGGCCCAGGGGATGAGTACGGCAAAGCCCCAGGCGATCGCAAGCACCAGCTGCGGCACTGCAAAAGACCGCTTAGCGAGCGGGTACAGAACGATTACCGGCACCGCCAGCACGCAGAGCACAAAGCTGAGAACGTTGAGATAGAGCGACAGGCCGTAGGCACACACCAGCGACACGGCAAACACCGCCAGCCCCACCTGAACCGATAGAGCCCGCGACGCTAAAGGTCGATTGCGCGTCCGCTGTACGCGAGGGTCAATATTGCGGTCCCAGAGGTCATTGACCACGCATCCGGCAGCGCTCGTTGCTAGGCTGCCAAGAATGATCACAACGACCAGAGGCCACGGCGGCACTCCCCCCGCAGCCAGAAACACAGACCAGAGGGCCGGAACCATTAGAATGAGCCGCCCAGTGGGCTTATCCCACCGCAACAGCCGAAAAATTAAGCGCCAGGTAGGTTCAGGAGACCCAGTCTGGGGAGTTGTCATAGTCGCTCAGTAAGGATGTTTAAGCAGGCTAAATAGGGGTCGATCGATGTGCGATCGCTCTTTTTCAGCATAGCGGTCTGC
>DATNQE010000409.1:0-2863 GCA_036702895.1 Trichocoleus sp.
AGTTCTGGGGCTAAAAGGGCGTTTTTTACAAAAATTATCAGTTTATTTTTTCTTAAGCCCTCTTGGCTTTCACAGAAATCGGCAGCCTACTAAAGTAAAAATCGAGAGTCGTTTTGGTCTTTAATTTTAGTAAACAACAGCCCAGCTAAATAATTCCTTCAATGTACATTTTGGGACGGCTTCTGTCCGACTTAGAGTTGACTGAAGGGCTGGCCCTGAGGAATGTAGGTTCTAGTTTGCTGCATTCTGGCGGCAGCTTTTCTGTGGTTTTTTGCTGTCGTTTATTGGCAAACTGCCCGGCTGAAGCTGAGCTTTACGATGCCCGCTAGCCAGCCCTGTTTAGAAAGCTGTTGGGTTAATTTCTGAGTTGAGGCTGTTAGCTAGACTATCCATTTCTAAATTCTTGAAGATTCATGCGGAGCGTTTCCTGTTTCAGTAAGAGCGATCACAACTGCCATGCTCAATAAAATCGAAGCCCCCATTGAAGATATTGCCGCCCGCGAAATTCTCGACTCGCGGGGGCGACCTACTTTGGAGGCCGAAGTGCTGCTAGAAAGCGGTGCTTTTGGGCTGGCCCAAGTGCCCAGCGGAGCTTCTACCGGCAGTTTCGAAGCCTACGAACTTCGAGATGGCGATAAGCGCCGTTACCAGGGCAAAGGCGTGCAGGATGCAGTGCGCAACGTGCGTGAAAAAATCCTGCCGGAGCTGCTAGGGATGGATGCCTTTAATCAGGTGGCGGTGGACGCGGCCATGCTCGACCGAGATGGGTCATCTACCAAACGCAACCTAGGAGCCAATGCCATTTTGGCAGTTTCGCTGGCAACGGCCAAAGCAGCCGCGAACGACCTGGGGCTGCCCCTGTACCGCTACCTGGGCGGGCCGCTGGCGAACCTTCTGCCAGTGCCGATGATGAACGTGCTCAACGGCGGTGCCCATGCCGACAACAGCCTCGACTTTCAGGAGTTCATGATTGTGCCCTGGGGGGCAGAGTCGTTTCGGGAGGCGCTGCGCTGGGGAGCGGAGGTGTTTGCGGCGCTCAGCGGCGTGCTGAAGGAGCGGAGGCTGCTCACAGGGGTGGGCGATGAGGGCGGTTTTGCCCCCAACCTAGGGTCAAACCGGGAAGCCCTGGAGCTGTTGCTGGAGGCTATCGACAGGGCGGGTTACCAAGCGGGGGATCAGATCGCTCTGGCGATGGATGTAGCCGCTAGCGAGTTCTACAAAGATGGTCAATACACTTACGACGGCAACAGCCACAGCCCGTCGGAGTTGATTGAGTATCTAACTGATTTGGTGGCTGGCTATCCGATTGCCTCAATTGAAGACGGCCTGCACGAAGAAGATTGGGACAACTGGAAAAGCCTGACCGAGGCCCTGGGGTCGCAGATCCAGCTGGTGGGAGACGACCTGTTTGTGACGAACGTGGAGCGTTTGCAGCGCGGCATTGATGGCAGCGTGGGCAACGCTATTTTGGTCAAGGTCAACCAGATTGGCAGCCTCACAGAGTCGCTACAGACGGTTGATCTGGCTACCCGCAACGGTTTTCGCTCGGTGATCAGTCACCGTTCAGGAGAAACGGAGGACACCACCATTGCCGATCTCTCGGTAGCAACTCGAGCGGGACAGATTAAGACCGGATCGCTCAGCCGCAGTGAGCGCGTTGCTAAATACAATCGCCTGCTGCGCATCGAAGAGGAGCTGGGCGAGCACACCGTCTATGCCGGACGGATTGGCTTGGGGCCAAAGTTTCGTCGTTAGGAGTCCGAGTTGTTTCAAATCTTTTCAGCCTAAGCTTCTTGCCTTCAACCTTTTAACTCAACCTTGAGAATCAGGACACTGAAATGACTGCCCAACTAACCGCTCAAAAAACCAGCAACCTGCGCTTGGTGGCGCCGCTCTCGGGTCAGCTGGTGCCGATTGAGCACGTGCCCGACCCGGTTTTTGCTCAGAAGATGGTGGGTGACGGCATCTCGATTGATCCGTTGACCCAAGAGCTGTTGGCTCCTTACGAGGGGGAAGTGATTCAGCTCCACCCCTCTAGCCACGCTGTGACGATTAGGACGCCCGAAGGCATAGAGCTGCTGATGCACATTGGGCTAGAGACGGTGGAGTTGCGGGGCCAGGGGTTTACGCCCAGAGTGAAATTGGGAGACCGGGTGCGTAGGGGCGATGTCCTGATTGAGTTTGATGCTGACTACATCGCCATGCACGCCAAGAGCTTGCTCACTCAGGTAGTGGTGACCAATGGCGACATGGTGGCCAGCATGGCCCATCAGTCGGGGCTGGTAACGGCGGGGCAAGATATTTTTCTAGAGCTGTCTCTAGCGGGGGCGACCGGCGCTGTCAGTGAGCAGGTGAGCGGGGAGTCTACGCGCTCAGAGTTGATTGAGGTGCCCAACCCCACCGGGCTGCATGCCCGCCCGGCGGCGGTGTTGGTGAATCTGGCGAAGAAGTACCAGTCAAAGATTTGGCTGCACCGGGGCGACCAGCGGGCCAACGCCAAGAGCGTGGTGGCGCTGCTGGGGCTCGAGGTCGGTCGGGGCGATGAGGTGACCCTAGAGGCCGAGGGGCCAGACGCCAGAGATGCGATCGCAGATCTAACCGAAGCCCTGCGCTCTGGCCTGGGCGAAGAAGGCGCGATGGCCGTAGCGGCCCCGGCCAGTATTGCCCAATCGGCCCTCAAAGCGCCGCCACCCCAACCCCGCTCTAGCGATCCCAATATCATCCTGGGGGCTTCAGCCGCCTCTGGGGTGGCGGTGGGCAACACTTTCCGAGTGCGCCAGCAGCAGATTCGGGTGGCCGAGACGGGCGCTACCCCAGAGCAGGAGCGGCGCAAGCTAGAAGATGCGATCGCAAAAGCCGCCCT
>DATNQE010000410.1:0-2853 GCA_036702895.1 Trichocoleus sp.
CCAAGTTCAAAGACGCCTACTAAGTTTTTTGAGGTGCGGGGTACAGGGCATCAGGTTCAAGGTTAGAGAAGGAATTTCACCCTGAACCTTGCCCCTTTGTATCTTGCTCCCACGCTCACCCAACTTCTGTCCTCCCTAACCCAACCCTCATGGACGACGCCATTCTCACCACCAGCAGCACGTTTAACCCTCAGGCCATTCACGCCATTCAGGAGCGGGCTGAACTGGGCCGCTATATGATTCGCGGGTTTGGTGCGTTTCGCAACGTACCTCGCCTCGATGATCTAGTCTTTCTCACCGCCTCAATGACCCGCCTGCCGCTAGAAGGCTATCGAGAAAGGTGTGAAACTAAGACCGTGCTGGGCACCCGCTACGCTAAGCGCCCAATGGAGCTGGAAATTCCCATCACCGTTGCGGGAATGAGCTTTGGGGCACTTTCAAAAAACGCGAAAGTTGCTCTAGGGCAGGCGGCTACCTGGCTGGGAACCTCCACCACAACGGGCGATGGGGGAATGCTGCCTGCTGAGCGCGAAGCGTCCTCCAAACTGGTGTATCAGTGTCTGCCGTCCCGCTACGGCTTTAATCCCAAAGACCTCAAGAAGGCCGACGCCATTGAGATCGTCATTGGGCAGGGCGCGAAACCCGGTGGCGGCGGGCTGCTGCTGGGGCAGAAGGTAAACGCGGTTGTGGCCGGAATGCGCACCCTGCCAGAGGGAGTGGATCAGCGATCGCCCTCGCGCCACCCAGATTGGATCGGCCCCGACGATCTGCGCATCAAGATTGAGGAGCTGCGGGAAGCGACCGACTGGGAAATTCCCATCTACGTCAAGATGGGAGCCACCCGCGTCAAAGACGATGTCAAGCTGGCGGTTAAAGCTGGCGCTGACGTAATCGTGCTAGACGGCATGGAGGGCGGCACGGCGGCGACCCAAAGCATTTTCCAGGAGCACTCCGGCATTCCTACGCTGCCCGCCTTGGTTCAGGCGGTGGAGGCGCTCAAAGAGATGGGCGTTTACGGGGAGGTGCAGCTGGTTATTTCTGGCGGCATCCGCTCGGGGCCAGATGTGGCGAAAGCGCTGGCGCTGGGCGCAGATGCGGTCAGCATTGGCACCGCAGCGCTGATTGCAATGAACTGCAATAAGCCTATCTACGAGGAGGACTATCACGCGCTGGGCACCGCTCCATACCACTGCCATCACTGCCACACGGGCCGCTGCCCGGTGGGCATTGCCACCCAGGATGAGGATCTGATGGCCCGACTGCCGGTGGAGCAAGCCGCAACCCACGTGGCCAACTACCTGCAGTCGATGGTGATGGAGGCCCAGAGCCTGGCTCGTTCCTGCGGCAAGTCGAGTGTCCACAACCTGGAGCGCGAAGATCTGGTGGCGCTGACGCTGGAAGCCTCGGCGATGGCTAAGCTGCCGCTGGCAGGAACTGACTTCATCATGGGGCAGTCGTGAGCGTTTAGAGCGGTATCGGGTTTTCCTGTTAGATAGCTGCTGTTTTACGGCCATTTCCCGCCCTATTTACGCCCCCATTTCACGCTAGGATCGGCAAGGCGTTAAGAAGTGTTGAGTCATGGCTGACGAATCAGCAAACCAGTCCGAGCGACCCCAGGGGTCCGTGGAGCGGCCCATTAAGCGCTCCGAGCGACCTGTTAAGGCAGCGGACGGAGAAGGCGGCGAGGCTCCTCGTGAGGGCAGGGACGGCGGTGAGAGAAGAGGCGGCGGCAGGGAAGGCCGTGGGCGCAAGGGAGGCCGGGGCAAAGACCGCGACGAGCGCGATCGCAAACCCGCTGTGCCGCCAGCGCTAATGCGCGGCCCTAAGCCCAGCAAAGCTAAGCCGGTAGAAGAGCCCGTCGAAGAACCTGCTGAAGAGACTGCCGCTGAGTCCGAAGAAGCTCCTGAAGCCGCTGCTGAAGAGACTTCCGAAGCCTCGGCAGCAGCCGCTGAAGCTTAGACCTAGCATTGGCTCCCTAGCAGCGGGCTAGCTCCTGCTCAATCCAGCTCTCGTCAAACACAGCTCGGTAAATCCGGTTGCTGTAGCTCAAAACCGACAGCGACGGCTGCTTTGGGCTCACCCGTTTGACTACCAGCCCGGACAGTAGCAGCTCGTTTTGGATAGGGCTATCGCTGGCGATTATCTCTTGCTGCAAAATCTGCTGGCAAAGCTGGAGTAGCTGAGGCGTTTGCTGGGGGCTGCTGAGGATGCGATCGCGAATGGTGCGCAGGTGCTCTGGTTCATCCTGCGCCTCCCAGTTGTCGAGCACCTGGGTTTTGATCAGATTCTCGACCCAGGTGGCCTCAGCATTGAGGGGAATCAGATCAGGGCAGCTGCGAATTAGTTTACAGACCTTTTGGGTCAAAAACGGTTGGCCCCCTGTCCAGTTCAAAACCTCCTGCAGGACCGCCTGTGGGTTTGATGTTTTATCAGCCAGGCCCTGCATCAGCGGCTGGGTCTCGTGAAGCTGAAATCCCTGCAGCTGAATTGCCAGACCGATGTTAAACGGCGTCCGAGTTTTGTCGCCAATTAGGCTAGAAGGCGTAGCTACCCCTAGCAGCACAAAGTTGAGCCGACGGTACACCGGGGAGTCAGCCCGTTTGTTGTAAAAAGTCCGCAGCAGCACAAAAAAGTCGTTCATTTCAAACGGCAGACTCAGCACGCTGTCGATCTCATCGAGAAAGACAATAATGCTGCGAGAAACTTTGGGCAGCAGTACCCGATCGATAAACTTGCTGAGGCGCTGCACTGGAGCCAAAAATTCACGCTCTCGCCACCAGGTGTGAAACGCCACAGGCGTCAGCAGCTCAAAGTTGCTGGCCAGCATATAGGCCAACCCCGCATACCACTGCT
>DATNQE010000426.1:0-2251 GCA_036702895.1 Trichocoleus sp.
CCAGACAGAAGTGAATGCCGTTGCCAAAAGAGAGGTGCGGGTTGGGATCGCGGTCGATGATAAAGTCATCTGGGTGAGCAAACTGGGTTTCGTCTCGATTGGCCGATCCGATCCAGGCAACCACCATTTGCCCTGGAGGAATGGTTTGCCCTGCTAATTGGGTCTCAACGGTGGTGTATCGCTCCATGCCCTGAACGGGTGGGCGATAGCGCAAAACTTCTTCAATCGCCAGCGGCAGCAGTGCCGGCTGCTGCTTCAGGCGCTCCCAGGTTTCTGGGTTCTCGCTAAAGCAGTACACAGCATTTCCAAGCAAGTTCGTTGTGGTTTCATTGCCGGCTAGCAGCAGCACCATGCAGAAATCCACCAGTTCTTTGGCCGTTAGGGTTTCGCCCGACTCATGAACGGCAATCAAATCGCTGATCAAATCTGCGCCAGCGCACTGCCGCCGCTGGGCTAACAGCTGCTGAAAATAATCGGACATGGCCTTTAATGAGGCTGGATCGGGCTGCAGCGATAGGGCAATGCCGTCGGACCAACGCTTAAAATCGGCCCGATCTTCTACGGGAATACCCAAAATCTCGGCAATCACAATGATAGGCAGGGGAACGGCGAGATCCTGAATGAAGTCGAAGGACGCCTGCTCATAAACTTTGTCGATCAGCTCGTGGGTGATTTGAGTGATGCGTGGGGCCAGCTCCTCCACTCGGCGAGCGGTAAATGCTTTTCCGACAAGCGATCGCAAGGTCTGATGCCTCGGCGGATCGCTATAGAGCAGGCTTTCAGACATCTCAGCGTGCTGTGGCGGATAGGGAGGTTTGGATGAAAAGGTCTGCCACTCCGAAAAAACACGCTTCACATCCTCATAGCTAAAGACCATCCAGCACTGCTGCTCTGGGTCGAACAGGACTGGGGCCTGACGCCGCATTTGGGCGTACCAGGGAAAGGGGTTGCCTAGTACCAGGGAGGACGGCTGTTCAACTGAGTTTTGGTCAGACTGCATCGGAAATCTCCTGGTTTGAAAAATTGGGGTGGAAAAATGACGGATTTAATCGGGCCAGGCTCTCGCTACCTGGCCAAGACATCTCAAGAGGTCGAAATGCTGGGTTAATGCACCAGCGACGCCGGGTCAGGATGGTCGGCCAGGCGGCCATCTTCCATATAGACAATGCGGTCGGCGATATCGAGAATGCGGTTGTCGTGGGTGACGATCAAAATCGTGCAGCGCTGCTCCTTGGCAAGTTTCTGCATCAGGTTGACTACGTCACGCCCCGATTTTTTGTCCAGCGCGGCGGTGGGTTCATCAGCCAGGATGATTTTGGGCCGACTTACCAGGGCACGTGCGATCGCAACCCGCTGCTTTTGCCCCCCCGATAGGCTCTCGGCATAGTAATTAATCCGGTGCTCCAGGCCCACCGAGCGGATGATGTCGGCAACCATCTCATCCATGTCGCCCTGCAAATACTGGTCGTGCAGCTCCAGCGCCATGCGTACGTTTTGCTTAGCCGTTAGGAACGTCATCAGGTTGTGGGCCTGAAAGATATAGCCAATCTGCTTGCGCACCCGGAGGAGCTGCTGCCGGGTGGCTCCACAAATCTCTTCCCCCAAGACCTTGAGGCTGCCTTCCTGGGCCGAGCGCAGGCCGCCCATTAGCGTCAGCAACGTAGTTTTGCCAGAGCCCGATGGCCCGGTCATGATTACGATTTCGCCCGCCTGAATCTCCAGGTTGATGTCAAATAGGGCCTGCTTGCGCAACTCCCCCTGGCCAAAGTAGTGGTTCAGGCTCTGGGCGCGAATAACGGGCTGGTCTACTGTGGCGTTAGAGGCGGCGCTAGGAGCGCTCGGAAGGGAAAGGGTGTCCATAGGGCTTTTGTGGGGGTAGCTTCTTCGGGGTGTTTTGGGTCTGCAGTGGAAGTGGACAGGCTAGAAAATGTCGGCGGGGTCGGCGCTGTAGAGTTTGCGCATTGCGATCGCGCCTGACCCGGCGCACATCACCACGGTCAGCACCAGCACCGTAATCGCCCGATCCAGCTTCATGCCGATGGGCAGCAGCGTGGCAGCGTAGACCAGCTGATACAGCCCGGTTGCCAGCAGAAGGCTGGGCACAAAGCCAATCAGCGCCAGGATCAGCGACTCCTGCAGCAGCACCGTGAGCAGGTAGCGATCGCTATAGCCCATCGCCTTGAGCGTGGCAAACTCTGGCAGGTGGTCGGTCACGTCGGAGTAGAGAATCTGATAAACAATCACCACTCCG
>DATNQE010000439.1:0-3879 GCA_036702895.1 Trichocoleus sp.
CGCCTGCGCCGCCTGCACCGCCGCCCGCGCCCCCGGCTCCACCGCCACCCGCGCCAAAGCTGCCGTTACTGCCGTTGCTGCCGTTTCCGCCCGCATCTCGGTCATTGCCAAAGCGGATGCCACCGCCTCTGCCGCCGCCACCGCCACCGACCCCAACCGAGTTGAGACTGGAACCGCCGCCGTTGCCGCCGCCGCTGCCGTTGCTGCCGCTGCCAGAGTCATTTCCGCCGCTGCCGCCGCTACCGGCTGCCCCTGTACCGTTACCCCCCAACGCGCGATTATTGAAGAAATTGACATCTTCAACGATGACGTTGCCCTGGTTCACGAACAGGGCGGCCCCGGCACCCAGACCGCCGCCACCGCCGCTGCTGCCGTTGCCGCCCTGGGCCAGACCATCTGCCAGGGTGAGATCCCGTAGATGAACGGAGGTGGATGAATTTGCCAGATTGACTTCTAAAATCTGGTTGCGACCACCGCCCGAAATTGTGAAGCCGTTGCCGTCGATCTCCAAGCTGCTGTCGAGAACGGGCAGATCGGTGGTGGCGACACTGATGTTGTTGGTGAGGAAGATGCGATCGCGCGTCTCAATACCGTTGTTGCGGGCGGTGACAATGGCCTGACGCAGCTGCTCTGTAGTTCCAACGGAGAAGTCGACCAGAACTGACTCATAGGCCTGCAGCGCTTCCATCTGCAGGGCCAGCGGCGCATCGATCAGCCCAGCGGCAAACTCCAGCGCCCAGTCGCCGCCTTGGTCTGAATTGCCTGTAAGGTCGTCGGAAGCAGCAACATCGGCTCCGGTGATTTGGCTGAGCTGCTGCACAAAAGCCTGGCCGTGCTCTCCAACGGCGACGTTGCAACCTAGCAGCAGAATGTCGGCCTCTTCGGTGAGGGCACTGCGCCACTGCGCTAGCTGGGTGCTGTAGTCATTAACGTTATCTGCATTGAGCTGGGTGTTGCCGAGGCTGAGGCTGCCCTCGCTACCGTGGGAGAGAATCTGCACACTGGCGATGTCGCTGCGTTGTGCCAAGGCCGAGGTGATTTGCTCGATACCGTTTTGATCAGAATCCAGAACAATAACTTCAGCGCCTTCGATTAGGCCGGGCAGCAGGCTTTGGTAGTCGTCTACAGCAGCGTCGATAAAGATAAGGTGCTGTGGGTTGGGGGCTCCTTGTGTGGGGTTTGAGGGGACTTGATTCGAGGAAGGACCAGAGTGGGATTGGGGGCTCTGGGATGTTTGCATGGGGGCTCCTTGTGAATTTGTTGAGTGAATAGCCACTCAACTTAGCCGGGGTAATGCTCAGGGAAGGGGCATCTCGATTGGTTCGCTGGGGGACGAACCGGCATGAAGCCTTGGAAATGCTCTGTGAATTTGCTGTAAAGGACTTCTTTGACAATCGGAAGGATTTCGGGATTCCTACTGTGTTTATCCAGCCAAAATTTTGTGCGCTGAGTCACAGACTCCTGGCCGATTAGGCAGTGTTAGAACGGCTGAGGCTGGCTGACGCGGGCATAGGGTGCGATCGCAGCAGGCTCTATAAACAACTGGACTCCCGAAAACAGTAGAGCCTGCAGACTTCTACAGAGACTCCACTGAACCAGCGAAGCAATGCCGATGCTGGGGGATTTCTAGCGGGGGAGGTTTGGAGGGCGCGCCCTCCAAAGGGGGTTTGGGGGCCTGCCCCCAAGCATCAATCCCCGCAGCTAAGGGAGCGCAGCAGAGCGACGGCTGCAAAAAGCCCAACCCAACCGATGAAACTGCCCAATTTCGATTGGCGGTATCATCGGATTGAGTGAGCCAGCCGACATGATGTGCCAGAGGCACTTTTCCCAACGCCGCTTAGCCCAATCCCAAGCTCCTGCTAAAGCCGCTATGACTGCATCCGCTAAATCCCCACCTCAACCAGCTCTGTCGCAGCTACCGCTCTGGAGCATTCTCAACGGCACGCTGCTAGTGATTGGAGCGCTGGTAGTGCTGTGGCCGCTGGGAGTGGTGCTGCTAACCTCATTGCAGCCTGCAGGTACAGCTTTGGGCGCAGAGCCGGGCGGCGGCTGGACGCTGCAAAACTACCGTCAGGCGTGGAGCCAGGGGCGCTTTTTGCTGGCCTTTGCCAACTCGGCGCTGGTGGCGCTGGCGGTGACAGCATTGCAGATTATTACGTCGGCTTTGGCGGGCTATGCTTTAGCGCGGCTGCGGTTTTGGGGTCGACAGGCGCTGCTGCTGATTGTGCTGGCAACGCTGATTATCCCGTTTCAGCTCCTGGTGATTCCCATCTTCTTGGTGTTGAAGTGGGGGCACTTGATCAACACCTATGGGGCGCTGATTTTGCCAACGGCGGCCAGTGGCTACGGCATTTTCTTGATGCGGCAGTATTTTTTGACGATTCCAGTGGAGCTGGAGGAAGCCGCTGCCCTCGATGGAGCCACCCGCTGGCAGATTCTCTGGGAGGTGATGCTGCCGCTGGCGCGTCCGGCCCTGGTGACGCTCTTTCTCTTTACCTTTATCGGTGAGTGGAACGACCTGTTTAAGCCGCTGATTTTCACTACCCGTCCGGAGCTGCAAACGGTGCAGCTGGCGCTGGCCTCGTTTCAGGAGCAGTTCACCAGCGACTGGCCGCTGCTGATGGCGGCGGTGGTAATCGCTACGGTGCCCGTGGTGCTGCTGTTCCTAGTGGGGCAGCGGCAGTTTATTCGCGGCATTGCGGCGACCGGAGTGAAGTCTTGACGGAGTCTGTCAGCTTGGGCGGGTGGGATGGCGGAGTGGTGAGGTAAGGACGATGAAGCTGCTCTGCATTAGTAATGGCCACGGGGAAGACGGCATTTCAGTGCGCATTCTCAAGGCGCTGCGAGATTTGCCGAATGCGCCAGAGGTAGCGGCGATGCCGATTGTAGGGGAGGGGCAGGCGTTTCAGCGGGCGGGCATTGCGATCGCAAGCCCCACCCAAACCCTACCCTCCGGCGGCTTTATCTACATGGACAGCCGCCAGCTCGCCAAGGATGTGCAGAGCGGTCTGATTCAGCTTACCCTGGCCCAAATCAAAGCGGCCAGAGCCTGGGCTAGAGAGGGGGGCGCGATTTTTGCGGTGGGGGATGTGGTGCCGCTTGCGATCGCACACCTCAGCGGGGCTCCCTACGCCTTCTTGGGCACTGCCAAATCTGAATATTGGCTGCGGGATGAATCGGGGCCGCTGCCGAGCCGCCCCTGGTTCGAGGGCTGGTCGGGGTCGGTGTATTTGCCCTGGGAGCGCTGGCTGATGAGCCGTCCCCGCTGCCGGGCCGTGTTTGTGCGAGACGAGCTGACGGCCTCTTGGCTCGAGCGCTTTGGCATTCCAGCGCATTATGCCGGAAACCCGATGATGGATGGGCTAACGGCTAACCCAGAAAAACTGGCTCGGCTGGTAGCTGGCATTCAAGAGATCTCCTATGCATTGAAAATGGTGCTGCTGCCGGGGTCGCGCTCGCCAGAGGCAGAGCGTAACTGGCAGCGAATCCTGCAGGCTGTGGGCAGTGTCGCCACAGCCTGCCAGCAGGATTCGCTGTGGCTCGCCGCAATAGATCCAAAGCTGGATTTGGCCCCTTTTCATGAGAGTCTGCTGACCGCAGGGTGGTCGGCGCTGGAGCCTGGTGACGCTGGCTATCCCACCTATCAAAAGGACAAAGCCTGTCTGCGGCTGGCCCCTGGAGCTTTTGCCGAGTGCGTGGAAGTGGCTCAAGGCGCGATCGCAACGGCAGGTACCGCCACCGAGCAGTTCGTTGGGCTAGGCAAACCGGCTTTTACCTTCCCTGGCGAAGGTCCCCAGTTCACCCGCACCTTTGCCGAAGTGCAGGCGCGCCTGCTGGGAGAATCCGTGATTTTAATGGAATCCTCAGAAGCGGTAGGAG
>DATNQE010000441.1:0-4348 GCA_036702895.1 Trichocoleus sp.
GGAATCAGGGTGTTGTGCCACTGCCAGTCTTGGACAGGGCAGAAGTAATAGTTGGCCGGATCGAGGCTGCGGGCTTCTAGAACGGCGGTAAATTGAGCGAAATCTGCACCCAGCTCTTCTCGAATCAGGGTGTCGTAGGCAAGGGTGGAGATGCACTGGAACTGAGCGCGATCGCGGCGCACCGCAATCCAAAACAGGTTGACTGGCTCTTGCCGCTCTGGCGCGTGCTTGAGGTAGTCGTCATAGCCAAAGCCAATGCGGCCTTTGTTGAAGGTAATCCAGGGGTGGCCCTCCATCTCGCCTTCTAAGTGAGCGTAGTCGGTTGCGGTCAAATCAGTCTGACGAGCTGCTTTGGCCGTTTGAATGTGGGCATCGGCTAGCAGCGTATTGCTCAGCTCTTTGATCAGGTGGGCCGTGGTTTCGGCGGTCATGCCCACTGCGGTGTGGATGTCGAGCACAAACTGAAGGGGGTTGGTAGCGGCGGCCCACTGGCTGCCGTCCCAGCGCCGCAATGAGTCGGGTCGCACTTGGTAGCTGTCAAACAGCCGTGACTTGGCCTGAAAACGGTAGGCGATGCCCTCGGGTAAGCTGAGCTGGTAGTGGGTGAAATCGCCTTGAGTTTCAATCACGTCGGGCTGCAAAATTTCCTCGTAGAGAAATTCGGCAATCATCTTAGTGAGCAGGGTGCGGCCTACAGTTGCCCAGGCCTGAGGCTTCAGAGATTGGGTGAGGGTAGACAAATATTCCATGGGTTAAGACTCCTTTTGAGAAATTTGAGAAATCGGTAGGGGTGGAATGGAGGAAACTGCGGGCAATGCTGCCGGACGAAAAATGGTGAGGCGGGCAAAGCCTAGGTTGATCAGGCAAATTGCGCCTGCCGCCAGCAGCGGGGCCGCTAGGCTGTAGGTGTTGACCAGCCAGGAAGCCAGCAGCGGTGCGCCCAAGTGCCCGACATTGGCAAAGGCGGTGACCAGGCTGTAGTTGTAGTGCAGACGATGGTGGCTGCTGTGCTCAAACAAGTGCAGCTCTAGCGCTGCCTGGGTGACGGCGAGCATAAACCCGTAGACCACGCGGGAGAGCACCAGCACTGACAGGTGGGCGGTGCTGCCTTGCAGGAACAGACTGACAATCAGCAGGCCCAATCCGACGCTGTAGAGCAGGGGCAAACGCCCCGGTTGAGCCACTTTGCGGATGTAGGGCATAGCTGCGATTGCCATGACGCTGGGGATTAAGAAAAGCAGGCTGCTGGCTTGCAGGCTAACGCCGAAGTTGTCAGGAGCGGTGACGTATTCGGTGAAGAAGGGCCGCACCAGGTTGTTGGCCAGTTGAAAGGTGAGCAGGGTTAGCCCGATGGCTGCTACGAACTTGAGGCCGTTGCCGCTGGCTGGAGGCTCGGCTTTGAGCTCTGTAGAAGCAGGGGATGGGGTTGGGGCATCGCGCAGAACGAGAAGGCATAGCGCTAGCTGCACGAGATCTGCGATCGCAATCCAGTAGAACAGAAACAGGGGAGCTTCCAGGTTCACCATCCAGGCTCCGGCTACGGTGGCGGCGATGATGGCCCCGTGGAAGACGGCTTGATAGGTGCCGGCAATGGTGGATCGCTGCCCGTTGCCAGCAAGCTGCACGATCAGGGGATACACCAGCAGGTAGCTACTTTTGAACAGCAGCAGCAGCACTGAAAAGGTGATGAATTGCTGGATGCTTTGGGAGGTTGCCATCAGGGCGGTCATCAGGGCTGCCCCTGCTTGGCCGATGGCTAGCAGCCACTTGACTGCCCAGCGGCGGCTGAGCAGGCCCCAAAGGGGAGCGCAGAGCACGACGGTTAGGCGGCAAATGAAGATGTAGTAGCCGGTGTAGGAGAGGTCTTCGACGCTAAAGACTTGGCGAAAGAATTGCGGGTAAAACGGTGACAGTAATACTTCAGTGAAGACTGCCAGAAAGACGCACGAAAAGAGTGCGACTGGAACCATTCGCGGTGGGGATCTCATTTCGATTACAAAAGAATGGACGGGTTTGGTGTCAGGCCACGCCGAACTGTTGAAACACGTTGTGCTGATGCACGGGATACTGCGATCGCTTTAGTAGGGTGTTGATGATGACTGAGTTGCGGTGGGCTCCCAGGCCGAGGTCGGGGGCACCGACGCCGTGGGTGTGCATCTCGGCGTTTTGGACGAAGATTTGATTGGGAATGTCTTTGGTTAGCGCTAGGCGGTAGTCAAACTGCACGACGTAGCGGTTTTGCTCGTCCCACTGAATGAGCGATCGCACTCCCTCAACGCACTGGGGAATGGCGTGGTCATAGCCCGTGGCCAGAATGATGCAGTCGGTTTCGTGGGTGAAGGGTGCATCTTGGTAGCGGTGGCGGTAGCGCAGCCGATAGTTTGGGGTTGCGCCGTGCTTAAGGGCTTCGACTTCTTTGACTTCTACCAGGGGCAGTAGCCGCACATTTGGCTGGTGGCCGCCGACAGAGCGCTCGTAGAGCAAGTCGTAGACTTGGGCGATGGTGCTAAAGCTAATGCCTTTGTAGAGCAAGCCTTGCTGGGCCAGCACCCGGTCTCGCTGCTCAGGGGCCAGATGGTAGAAGTAGTGCAGGTAGTCGGGCGAAAAATGCTCTAGGCCTAGCTTGGAGTATTCCATTGGGAAAAAGCCAGCCGAGCGGGTGTGCCACTCCAGGCGATAGCCGCAGGTTTCTTGCTCTTGCAAGAGTTCGTAAAACACTTCGGCAGCGCTTTGCCCGGAGCCAATCACGGTGATCGATTTGGCCTGGCGGCAGCGATCGCGCCGCTGGGCAAATTGGGCTGAGTGAAAGATATTTTCGGCAGGCAGCCAGTCTTTGAAACAGGCGGGCACCTGGGGCACGCTGCCCACGCCTAAGCTGAGATGACGGGCACGGTAGGCGCGAACTTCGCCAGATTTAGCATGGCGCGATCGCACTTCAAAGTGGCTCTCAGGGCCGTCTTGCCAAATGATGGACTCCACCGATTCACCAAAGCGGCAGCTTTCGAGTTGGCCCGCTACCCACTGACAGTAATGGTTGTACTCTCGCCGGGGAATGTGAAACTCTTCCCAGAAATAAAAGTGGTAGAGCCGCGCCTGTTCCCGCAAATAGTTGAGGAAGCTAAAGCGGCTGCAGGGGTCAGCCATGGTGACCAGATCGGCGAGAAACGGCACCTGAATGGTGGAACCTTCTAGCAACAGACCGGAGTGCCATTGAAACTGCGGCTTTTGCTCTAGAAACAGGGCTTTGACTTCAGAGATGGGCTCTAGCAGGGCAGCTAACCCCAGGTTGAAGGGGCCTAGACCTACGCCTAGCAGGTCGTATATTGGTTCGCTCATGCCTGCCCTCCCTGCTCAAACCGGGTGCGATCGCAAAACAGCAGGGCCGCCGTTTTGTCGGGCAAGTCTATGGCTTTTTGAAACTCAAAGCCGCAGCGCTCAAATACGTGAATCATTTTGTGGTTGCGAATATCGGGTTCTGCCACAATCTTTTGGGTTTCTAACTGTTGAAACTGGAATTGGGTCATCACCCGCAGCAGCGGCAGAGCATACCCTTTGCCGAGAAAGTCTGGGGGACCAATGAGGAGATGAATGCCCTGATCGGTAGGGTGAGCTGGGTAATGCTTCGCCACAATATCGTCGGCAGCCCAGTATGCCTCCCAGTAGCTCATCGGCACGCCATCGAGCAGGCCGATATAGAGGGTTTGGTGGGTGTCTGCGAGGGCCTTTTGCAGATGCGATCGCATCTGTTCCACAGGTAGATCTAGTTTCCAAAAAGGCACCACATGGGGCTGGTTCATCCAGTTATGAATCAGGGGCAAATCGGCCTCTAACTGGACTGGTCGAAAGGCAATGGTTTTGCCAATAGTGGCATCGTAAGTTTCAAAAGCCAGATCAGAAGCGTTGGCTGCTAAAGCACTGATCGCTTCGGTCTGAAGGTTCTGTAACGTGCTCATTTTCTAAATTTTTAGCTGAAAGACTGGGCTGCGCAGAGCGGGTTGTCAATTTCGACGTAGACAGATTGAGTTGCTAATGACCCCACTAGCTCATCCATGTCGTGGAAGCGGGTCAACAGGTTGGCTTTGCCGCGCAGCTTAGGCTGGGCCAAATTGTGCAGCAGTTGGGACGGTCCCGGATCGAGGAAGGAACACTGCTTCAGCGCAACTTGCACTTCCTGCAGCAGCAATTTTTCATCGACCAGCCCGGCCATGCCAAAGGCATTGATCAGGCCAAACAGGTTGTTGATAAAGAAGTAATAGGTGAGCCGCTCATCTGCGATCGCATCGGCACAAACGGTTTGGCTGGTTTGGCTAATGCCGGGAAAGATGCTGTTGAGCAGATGGTGGAACGA
>DATNQE010000460.1:0-2825 GCA_036702895.1 Trichocoleus sp.
CAACCTTGGCAGCCGGGCCGCGAGTCATCATGACGATTTTGTCGGAGAGCAGTAGGGCCTCTTCGATGCTGTGGGTAATGAGGATGACCGTTTTGCGCTGCTGCTCCCAGATGCGCTCCACCTCGTCCTGTAAAAAGCCACGGGTGAGGGCATCGAGTGCGCCAAAGGGTTCGTCCATTAGCAGAATTTGAGGATTGATGGCCAGTGCTCTGGCAATGCCGACACGTTGTTTCATCCCCCCAGAGAGTTCATGGGGATGGCGATTTTGAGCTCCGCTCAAGCCAACAAGCTCGATGTATTCCTGAGCGATCGCACTCTGTCGCGCTTTAGAGAGCCTGGGGTTAACCGTTTCAATGGCGAAGCCAATGTTCTCTGCTACAGTCATCCAGGGCATAAGGGCATAGTTTTGAAAAACCACGCCCCGGTCGGGTCCTGGGCCGGTAATGAATTTGCCGTCGATGGCTACCGTGCCGGTTGAGGGCTGGGATAATCCCGCAATAATGTTGAGCAGGGTGGACTTGCCGCAGCCGGAGGGGCCAATGATGGAGACAAAGGTATTGGGTTCGATCTCCAGGTCAATGTCTTCCAGGGCAATGTAGTCAAAGGTAGCTCGGCGAGTGGTTTTGCTAAACCAATCCTTTTTGCCGGGGTAAACCTTAGAGACATTGCGAATCGATAGGTGGGCACTGGGAGACATGGCGGCTGAGCTAGAAGGGCGAGGGTGTAATAGGGTCATAGCTGTCGTCCAAACGCAACCCAGGATTGCAGCAAGCCGAAGATGCGGTCGAGCACCAGACCAACCAGACCAATCACTAAAATAGCGGTGATGATGCTAGTGATCTTGAGGTTGTTCCACTCGTTCCAGACGAAGTAGCCAATGCCGGAACCCCCCACCAGAATTTCGGCGGCGACAATCACCAGCCAGGCAATACCGATGCTGATGCGCAGACCCGAAACGATGTAGGGTGCGGCAGCGGGCAGAATCACTTTGAACAAAGTGCGCCAGCGTGAAGCACCCAGAGTGCGAGCCACATCTAGATAAGAGTGATCGACATTGCTAACCCCAAACTTGGTGTTGATCAGCGTTGGCCAAATGCTGGTGATGGCGATGACGAACAGGGCCGTGCTCTCTGAATTTTTTAGTAGACCCAAACCCAGCGGTAGCCAGGCTAGAGGCGACACCGGCTTGAGAATCTGAATAAAGGGGTCCACGGCGCGGGAAGCAACTTCGGAGAGGCCGATAAGGATACCTAGAGGAATTGCGATCGCGCTGCCGATCGCAAACCCCAACAGCACCCGCCGCAGGCTGGTCAGCAGCAGCCAACCAATACCTTTGTCGTTAGGGCCGTAGTCAAAGAACGGGTCAGAGATCCACCACCAGAAGTCTTTAAGGGTTTCGCTTGCCGAAGGCATTAGGGGAGAGAAAATCTCCATCCTGGCTCCGATTTCCCAAAAAAGCAGCACGGCTCCCAGGATGAGCAGAAACAGCAGAAACGCCTTCTGATTGGTGTTGAGTGAAAACGGTTTGGTCGCCGGGGCGGTAGTTGGGAGGGCCGAAGGGGCCATGGTATACCTCCTAAACCTTGAACTGCTTGATTTGCTCGTCGACATATTTGGCCGGATCTGCTGGATCAAACCTGTCGAACTTGAGGGTTTCTGTCCGCTCCTTCTCAGCAGGTGGCGTTTGACCCAGCTCGCTTTGCAGCTCAGCCGCCAAGTCAGTGAGGAAAATGTCTTGGGCGATTTGCTCGTAGTTGGCCTTATCGGTAGGCATTAGCTCCCAGCGCACAAGTTGAGAGCTGATCCACTTGGCAAAGCTCTTCCAGGGGTAGGGGTCGAAGCCGATGCGATCGGGCACGTTTTGGGTATTGCCCAGGCCATCTTCAAACTCTCCAGTCAGCACCGCTTCGATTACAGGCAAGGGCTGGTTGAGGTACTGCCGCTCGATCAGAGCAGCGGCAATTTCTTTGCGATTTGCGGCATCGTTAGCGTAGCCAGCGGCATCAACGATGGCCTTGTTGACCGCGCGGAAGGTGTTGGGATTTTCGTCGATCCAGCTCTGGCTGGCGGCAAAGGCACAGCAGGGATGGCCGTCCCACAGCTCCTTGGTAAGCATGTGAATATAGCCGACCTTCTCGTACACAGCCCGCTGATTAAATGGATCGGGCATGAGCATGGCGTCGATCTCACCTGCGGTCATCTTGGCGACGCTGTCGGGTGGCGGTACGGCTACAATCTGCACATCGGTATCCGGATTGAGGCCGCCGGTTGCCAGGTAGTAGCGAATCAGCAGGTTGTGCATCGAGTAGGGGAAAGGCACCCCAATCTTGAAGCCTTTGAAGTCGGCAGGTCCCTGCACTGTGTCCTTGTGCTTCATCGCGATGGTAATGGCCTGACCGTTGATGTTCTCAATGCTGGCTAGCTTGATGGGGAAAGCGGCAGAACCCAGACCCAGGGTGATGGCAATGGGCATGGGGGAGAGCATGTGGTAAGCGTCGAGCTCACCAGCAATGGCAGAGTCGCGCACAGCGGCCCAGTTAGGCATCTTTACCACGCTGGCCTTGAGCCCGTGCTTTTCGTAGAAGCCCAACGGCTCAGACATCACAATCGGGGTAGCGCAGGTAATGGGAATAAAGCCGACGCGAATTTCGCTCTTTTCGAGGGCGCCGGTTCCGGTACTGCTAGCAGCCGTTTCGGTAGTCTCTTCGGTGCCCTGGCTACAGCTCGCCATGGCCACCAGCGCCCCGGCAACTGCAACTCGCTTGAGAAATTCGCGGCGGCTGAAGTCGCTGTTGCGAATGGTGTTGCTGAAAAACTCCACTGCG
>DATNQE010000463.1:0-4170 GCA_036702895.1 Trichocoleus sp.
GCCAGCGAGATGACTCTAGATGCTGTCAAAGATTTGCTGCAGCAAAAAGCGGCCAAGCGCAACCTCTCGCTGAAAATTTTTGAATATGGTACGGTCGAATCGGCTAGCGGCAATCGGGTACGCACCGAAGTCAAGCTCAAAAAAGGCATTAGCCAGGAAACTGCCAAAGAGATTTCCAAGCTGATTCGGGACAACCTCAAAAAGGTGCAGGCCTCTATTCAGGGCGATGCTGTGCGCGTTTCGGCTAAGTCTAAGGACGACCTGCAGGAGGCAATTCAGCTGGTCAAGCAGGAAGACTGGCCGGTCGCGCTGCAGTTTACGAATTACCGCTGAGGGGCGCTATACTTAACCCGACCTGGCTGCACAGGAGGTTCCGATACAGCAGCTTGCCTGTATCTTCCTGCCAGGCACCCTCTCAAAAGTTTCTTTTGGGAATGGCTCTGTCTTTTTAACCCCAGCCCACTTTGTCTGGAACACAGCTAGAACTTTTTTCGCAGGATGACGCACAGGCAATCAGTGGTCGTGCGGCTAACAAAGTCAGGCTTGAAGACCAGTCTTTTCACGAGTGGTATCGATTTGTCCTGTCCTTTCCGCCCCACTTGGTGCGGACCTATTTCCAGAAGTTCGAGCTAGGCCCCCAGCAGCGAGTGCTGGATCCTTTTTGCGGCACGGGGACGACCGTTGTAGAAGCTAAGCTCAACAACATTATGGGCGTAGGGGTCGAGGCTAACCCTATGGCCCATTTTGCCAGCACCGTCAAAACCTGCTGGGCACTTGACCCTGAAGATCTCATGCGCTTTGCCTACGAGATTGCTGAGCGCATTCAGCAGCAGCCGGAGTTTAGTTCGCCCAAGGTGCTGCGCTCTCTGCCCGAGGAAGGAGAGAAGCTGCTGCTGGCAAACTCCATGAGCCCTCGCCCGCTGCACCAGGCGTTGATTCTGCTGGAGCAAATTAACCAACACCCAGACCGGCAGATAGTTTCTCATGCCCGATTAGCCTTTGCTAAAGCCGTGGTGCTGGCCTGCAGCAACCTGCGCTTCATGCCGGAAGTAGGCATTCGTAAACAAAAAAGAGAGTCTCCCCCGGTGCTCGAAAGCTGGCAGCAGGAGATGCAAAATATAGCTGCTGATCTGGCTTACGTCAGGGAAACAGCCTTTCCGGAGGCAAAGGTTTATCACGCAGATTCTAGAAATTTGGGGCCTCTGCTAGAGCCTCAATCCATTGACTGCGTGTTTACCTCGCCCCCGTACCCCAACGAAAAGGACTACACCCGCGCTACTCGTTTAGAATCCGTTTTGCTGGGGTTTATCAGCAGCCGGGAAGACTTGAGACACCTTAAGGAAAGCCTGCTGCGCTCTAATACGCGCAACGTTTACAGCGGCGATACCGATGACCATTGGGTCAAAAACCACCGCCAGATTCAAGACATTGTGGCGACTATCGAAGGGCGCCGGCTGGAGTTAGGAAAGACCTCGGGCTTTGAGAAGAAATATGGCCGCGTTACCCAGCTCTACTTTGGCGGCATGGCCCGCCACTTTCAGGCGCTAAAGCCCTTTCTGAAACCAGGGGCTCAACTGGGCTATGTCGTTGGCGATCAAGCTTCTTTTTTTCAGGTGCTCATACCCACTGGGCAAATTTTGGCTGAGCTAGCGGAATCTTTGGGCTACGAAGTCGTTAGCTTGGATTTGTTTCGCACCCGGCTAGCCTCGACCACACAGCAGGAAATGCGCGAGGAAGTAGTTGTGCTTCGCTGGCTGGGCTAGGGCTTTTGTTGGGCACGCTACGGCCCTGGGCACTCTGGAACTAAAGCTAAATTTCCAAAGGGTGCGATGCTGTCAAGGGTTTGGAGCG
Organism: Trichocoleus sp.; assembly: GCA_036702895.1. Classification (GTDB taxonomy): domain Bacteria; phylum Cyanobacteriota; class Cyanobacteriia; order Phormidesmidales; family Phormidesmidaceae; genus JACVSF01. The sequence continues at coordinate 1,852 of DATNQE010000463.1, forward strand.
CGGCGCTGATCGGCATCGATGCCGTCAAAGTTGGGGTGGAGGTGGATCTCTCAGGCGGTTTGCCGGGGGTCGTGGTGGTCGGTCTACCCGACACTGCCATACAGCAATCTCGAGAGCGGGTTAAGGCAGCGCTGAAAAATGCGGGCTTTCCCTTTCCCATGCGCAAGATTGTCATTAACCTGACCCCGGCTGATCTGCGTAAAGAAGGTCCTATCTTTGATTTGCCCATCAGCGTTGGCATTCTGGCGGCCGCTGAACAGGTGAGCAGCCAGTTCCTAAATGAGCTGCTGTTCTTGGGGGAGGTGTCGCTAGATGGAACGCTGCGTCCGGTAGCAGGCGTATTGCCTATCGCCGCAGCGGCTCAAGCGCTGGGGCTCCGAGGGCTAGTGGTGCCTGCTGACAACGGGCGGGAGGCGGCAGTGGTGCCGGGGCTGACAGTTTATGCCTTCAAGCATCTTTCGGAGGTGGCCGATTTCTTGAACAATCCGGCAAATGCTGAGCCGGTGCAGCGGGAGGAAACTGGGGAGCTGATGCGATCGCAAACCCCCTGCCTCGACCTGCGCGATGTCAAAGGCCAAACCCAGGCCCGCCGAGCCCTCGAAATTGCCGCAGCAGGCGGCCACAATTTGGTTTTCGTCGGGCCTCCCGGCAGCGGTAAAACGATGCTGGCGCGGCGGCTGCCCTCCATTTTGCCGCCCCTAACCTTTGCTGAAGCGCTGGAGGTTACCCAGATTCATTCCGTGGCTGGGTTACTGAAGGAACGTGGTTCTTTGGTCAACACCCGCCCTTTTCGCAGCCCGCACCACTCCGCCTCAGGACCATCTTTAGTTGGCGGCGGCAGCTATCCAAAACCGGGGGAAATCTCGCTGGCTCATCGAGGGATCCTATTTCTAGATGAGCTTACAGAATTCAAACGCGACGTGCTGGAGTTCCTACGTCAGCCTCTGGAGGACGGCTACGTTACCATTTCGCGTACTCGTCAATCGGTTGTGTTTCCAGCCCAGTTCACTCTGATTGCCAGTACCAATCCCTGCCCGTGTGGTTACTACGGCGATTCGGTACAGCCCTGCACCTGCACTCCCCGCAGCCGGGAGCAGTACTGGGCTCGGCTATCGGGGCCTCTGATGGATCGCATTGACCTGCAGGTAGCTGTTAGCCGCCTGAAGCCGGAGGAGATGACCGGAACGTCTCCAGGCGAAGATTCGGCGGCAGTTCGGCAGCGGGTTCATGCTGCCCGCATACGGGCTGGGGAGCGGTTCAAGGCTGAGGCGGCCCTGAAGTGCAACGCCGACATGCAGAGCCGCCACCTGAAGGAGTGGTGCCTTCTAGATGCTGCCTGCAAGGGGCTTTTAGAAGCTGCGGTGCGCAAACTAGGGCTGTCGGCTAGGGCCACGGATCGGATCCTCAAAGTGGCCCGCACGATTGCTGATCTGGACAGCTCCGAGAGCCTGCAGCCTCACCACGTTGCTGAGGCAATTCAGTACCGCACTCTGGATCGGCTGCAGTAGCCTAGTGCAGTTAGCCAATGAGGTTTAACGCCCGCTGCTAAAGGCTCTGGAGAGCTGACTTCTCATTGACCAGGCTCAGCGTATGGCCTCAGCCGCAATCAGTCCGGCGGCGCAGCACTCCTCAATGATTTGCAGCACAAAGGGCCATAGGGCTGGAGCACCGGTGGCGACAGGCGCCATCCGCTTCATGACCTGATCGCGGGTGATGCCGTGCTTTTTCCAGGTGCCGCCCTGAGTGCGCTGATTGTGGAGCAGCGGCTGGATTCGATCTAATGCGGCTGCAAATTTGGCGGTGGGGGTTGCCTGGGCTTCAAACTCTTCCCAGAGCGATCGCATCTCCTCACCTTGATCCTCTGGCAGCAGGCCAAACAGCCGCTTTGCGGCTTGGGCTTCGCGCTCGGCCTTGTCGAGGTTGGCGGCGGCATCGTAGCAAAAGGTGTCGCCCGCATCGATTTCCACTAAATCGTGCAGCAGTAGCTGCTTGATAGCGCGTTCAAGGTCGGTTCCCTCGGGGGCGTATTCGGCGAGCGTGAGCGCCATTAACGCCAAATGCCAGGAGTGTTCGGCGCTGTTTTCCTGCCGTGAGGCATCCATCAGCAGGGTTTGCCGCAGCACGGTCTTAAGTCTGTCAATCTCGCAAATGAAGGCAATTTGCTGCTGGAGCCTTAGGGGCGTTGCTGAGTTCACGATTGGGTTCGTCGCTAAAGAGTTCACAAGATGGATCGCTATATATAGATTTGCTGCGGACATTGGGCAAGTACGCCTGCCACTCAGAATAATGTTATGCTGTAAAAGACTCGGACCCATGCGG
>DATNQE010000465.1:0-3989 GCA_036702895.1 Trichocoleus sp.
AGCTCGTCCACACAGGTATTTTGCAGATAGAGCCAGCCTTTCAAAATCGCCAGAACTGCCTGCTGCTCGGCCCTGCTGTATTTGAGATAGCTCATTTCGGCTTCTGCTGTCTCGGGGTCCATCGACACCATCTGGCTGAGCTTGGCGGCCTTTAGCCAGGAGCGGTGGAGCCCCGGCACGGTTTGCTCACGAACCCAACTGGTTAGGAGGTCGGCGTAGTCAGACCAGGTTAACTCTAGCGATGCAAAGGTGTGGTCAATATCCTTTAGGGCAGTTAGCTGCTTTTGAGTAACGTGGGGCAACCACCTATGCAGCAGTCCGTCCTGCCAAGCGAGCTGCAGCAGCGGCGTGCCTTCGGGCAGGCTCAAGAGGCAGTCTAGCTCGCCCCTGACTCGCTCAGCGGCAACCTGATTGATTAGCTGAGCCAACGTGCGAATGGTTTCTTGAGTTGCGCCGTCAACTTTGAAACCCAGCTGGGCAGCCTGACGATAGGCTCGCAGCAGCCGCAGGGGATCTTCAGCTAGGTTATTGGGCGCGATCATGCGGAGGGTCTGCTTCTGCAGATCCAGGTGGCCGTTAAGCGGATCGAGCAGCGTCTCGCTGTGGGGGTGATACGCGATCGCATTTACCGTAAAGTCGCGGCGATGGAGATCGGTCTCCAAACTGTTGCCCACCTGCTGGGCAAAATCCACTGTGGCATTTTCAAAAACGACTCTGGCTATCTGGTGATCTGCATCGAGGACAACGAAGCCAGCACCGTAATGTTGAGCAATCGAGCGAGCTGTCTCAATAGCCCTTTCAGAGAGCACGAAGTCGAGATCGAGATAGTCAGGCCGGCGGCCTAGAAGAGCATCTCGAACGCTCCCACCGACCAAATAGGCATTGTCCGGCAGCAGAGACAGTTCAAAAGGCCAGGATTTAGGTGAAAGGGCCGACTGTTCAACAGGCACGGCGGTTAGGGTTGAAAAAAGTGTGGGACTCAATGACCCCCCATAAAATTCATTACAGCAGCCAGCGGCGATCCCGGCATCCCTAAAGAAGAAGAGCCCGCCAAAAGGCACAGCTTTTCATTTTGCAATATCCGCTGTCCGCTTGAGATGCTCTCTAAAGACTTGAGTTAGAGTATCAAAAAAGTATGCCCTATATTTTGGCGCTGCCTCTTAAGCTGTTCCAGTAGGCTTGCCAGCTAAGCTGGTTAGACGGCGCCAGTCGCTACCGGCAAATTTTGGAGTCAGACGGACGCTGGCTCAACGAGCCAAAGCTAGTGAATTAAGCGGGGAAATCGCTTATGTGTATTTGCATTAACTGCCACTACGTCGATCGCTGCACCACCTACCACGCCGTGGAGGCTCAGCACGAGCAGCCCCATCTTACCGAAAACCCCACCTTTGAGGCGGTAGAGCCGAGCATCAACGTCAACATTCGACAGCGGGATGACTTGATTGAGATGGAGTGGGACGTTGTTGGCTGCGAGAGCTTTAAGTCTGAGCATGGCAAGTGGGCGCGGCTGCGGCCCGGTGAACTCATCCCCACCTAATGGGGCGCTAGCTTGACAACGCTGTGCCTCAATCCGGCCTGTTCCCAGCCAGAAAACGCTGATGAGCAAGCAGTTTGTCAAAGCTGCGGTCAGCTTCTACACTTAGCGCGCCGTTACCGCCCAATTCGGCTCATTGGCCAGGGCGGCTTCGGGCGCACGTTCTTGGCTGCTGATGAATCAGCGCAGCTCCCTGCACTCTGTGTTATCAAGCAGAGCTGGGGGCGCAGCGGCAATGCGGCTGACCTCTCCCGCCGCTTTTGGCAAGAGGCAGAGCGCCTTAAGGAGTTAGGCCACCACCCTCAAATTCCCCAGCTACTAGACACATTTGAGCTGGAGAATGGGCAGTTTCTGGTGCAGGAGTACATCCCAGGGCCAAACTTGGATCAGCGCTTGGCTGACCAGGGACCCTTTGGAGACGACGACATCCGCCGCCTGCTAGCTGAAATTTTGCCGCTCCTCCAGCTTGTTCACAGCCGTCAAATTATTCATCGGGATGTAAAACCCGCCAACCTAATTGCGCCCTCTCAATCAGCTGCTTTGGTGCTGGTAGATTTTGGCGCAGCTAAAAGCCTTCAGGCCGACCTGTCCCTCAGAACGGGCACAGTCATTGGCAGCGCTGGCTATGCCGCTCCAGAACAGATTCTGGGACAGGCGACCTTTGCGAGCGACCTCTACAGCTTGGGGGCAACCTGTATTCACTTGCTGACAGGTCAGCATCCTTTTGATCTCTACTCGGTCAGCGAAGATCGCTGGGTCTGGCGAACCTACCTGCATGAATCCGTCAGCCCAAAGCTGGCCCGAATTCTTGACCAAATGCTGTCGCGGGGGCTGCGGGAGCGCTATAGCTCGGCAGAGGCGGTGCTAGCCGATTTGAATTGGGCTTCGCCGCTAAACAAACCGGCTGAGACGAGTCGTTTCAAACTTCCGTTTTCGCGCCTACGAACCCAGCGCCCCGCTCCTGTCCTACCGCTAGAAGCCTCAACACAGTGGCGTGAGGTGCGTCGGATTCAGCTGCCGTCGGGCGTTGCCAACGGATTAGCCGTCAGCCCAAATGGGCGTGCGATCGCATCTGCCGCTTCCGATCAAACAGTTCGTCTGTGGGACATGGCTGATGGCAGTTTGATTCATACCTTTGCTAGGCGCTTAGGTTTCTGGGGGGCAGGTCATCAAGATGCGGTCACGGCTGTCGCCTTTAGCCCCGATGGCTATCTCCTCTACAGCGCTAGCCAAGATGGCGCTCTTAAAGCTTGGGATCTGGCAACGTATCAGCTTCAGTGGTACCTGCGCAGCTCAGGCTGGGGTATTTCTGCGCTAGCCCTCACTGCCGATGGTCAAACCTTGATTACGGCTGGGGGCGCAGGCAAGATTCACCTCTGGGATGCATCCTCCGGAGAGCTGCGCCTCACCCTAGCCCATCACCAAGAGTGGGTCAGCAGCTTGGCCCTGAGCAGTGATGGTCAGCAGCTTGTGAGCAGCAGCTGGGACAAAACCTTGCGGCTTTGGCATTTGCCGACTGGGCGGCTGCTGCAAACGCTAGCGGCACCAGCAGTGCGCATAACCGCGGTGGTGTGGGACCAAGACAAAAAACTGATCTACAGCGGCGACAGCCAGGGCAACGTACAAAGGTGGCAACTACAACCCCCTCAGAGCACCCATTTGGTGGGTCAACACAGCGATGGGGTAACGGTTGTGGTTACCAGCGCTGACGGCCAATGGCTCGCCAGCGGCAGCGAGGATGGCACGCTCCAGGTCTGGAATTTAACCACCAAAGCCCGGGCCGCTGTACTGAAACACGGCTGGGGAGTTCGCGCCGCCACCTTTACCCCGGATAGTCAAAGCCTCGTTAGCAGCAGCGCCGATGAGACGATTCGGATTTGGCAGCCTGTCCTATAGCTTGCGCCGAGCTAGCTAGGACGTATGAGAGGAATGGAGGTGTGGAGGCTGCGCCCCCAGTCAGGGGTGAAACCCCTGCACCCCGTGTCCTAATCAATCCATCTACTGCTATAGATCCAAGTAATCAAATCACGGCTGGACCAGGGCTGTAGCCTTAACGAGCAGCTTTAGTATTCCAAAAAGAGCATATTAAACTCGTCAGATGTGCTGGCGGATGGTCGGGAGCTAGGCAGATAAATATTGCTAGTAGGGGTCGCAGGCTGAGATGAGTTGTCCAGCCCCCGCAGGTGTTGAGCGCCGCCCTCGAGTTCATCTGTGTGTGTAGCAATCTCATCGAGCCGCTGCTGAATGCGCTGACGCTGCTCGTCGAGGCTGTGGAGCTCGCTCTGCAGCCGGTTTTTTTCCACGGTCAGCTTGTACATATCTAGATAGTGGGAGGCTTCGGAGCGCTGTCGGGGCAGCGTGCTGATTTTAGGAAAGATTTTTCGTTGGGGGCGACGAGGGTACATAGGACGGCTTAGAGCGTGGTGAATTGTAAAACAGGTGCAGCCAGGTATTT
>DATNQE010000473.1:0-5830 GCA_036702895.1 Trichocoleus sp.
CCAAAGCCTCGCTCATCCTTCCAAACTGCCAGTTTTCCTCTATGCCAGGCGGCCGTCATGTATAGAGCCCACAAAGCCGGTTAATCCTTAACTAGAGCCGATTAGCCCTTAGTTTGAGTATGCCCACGCCAGTAGCTCGCCTGATAAGTTCCATCAGGAAGAGCTTCGCGCCTATTTATCAGCGCGCTGGGTTGAAATAGCGCCCAGGCCAATGGATCGGGGCGCGCCATGCGGCATTAGCAGAGCTGGGTTCGAGCCTCTGGCCCAATAATTTACTCCATGGAAGTAGATTAATCAAAATAGCTCTAGAGTGCTGCCACCTGTAGTCCTAAGGCAATCAAGAGGAGAGGCCCATGATTATTGATTTGCAAACTGTGCCCCAGCGAACAGGAACGGTTTACCCCGATCCGTTCAAATCCCTGCTGGCTGGCCGGATTAAGCAAAAGGTGGGGGACGCGGCGGGGCTGCGTAATTTTGGAGTCAATGTAGTCACTCTGGCCCCCGGCAGCGTGTCGGCCCTGCGCCACTGGCACGAAAAGCAGGATGAGTTTGTCTACGTAATTGAGGGAGAACTAACGCTGATCACAGAGGAGGGGGAGCAGATTCTGACGGCCGGAGCCATGGCTGGATTTGCGGCGGGTCGGGCCAATGGGCATCAGCTGATGAACCGCTCAGCGGCTCCTGCGGTGTACCTTGAAATTGGCGATCGCACCCCTGGCGATACGGCTCACTACCCAGATGACGATCTACAGGCGGTCGCAGGTCCCGAGGGCTGGATCCTCACCCACAAGGATGGCACCCCCTATTAGTTCTTCGATGCTAGTTTTTTGATGCAAACCTTCTGCAGCCGCCTTTTCCCTGACCGCCCGTTTGGCTCTTTTTGTGAATTCCTAGCGCTAGATGCCCTGCAACCACACTCTCTCAAGGGGTACGAAATTTCAGCGGCAGACGGTGTAGCGTAATAGCAATGGCTATCCCAAGGATATGAAGAAACTATTTGCCATCGGCTGGGCTGTGGGACTAGGCGCTTTGACCATCGGCTGTAGGGGCTCCCAAGAAGCCGCCAGTACCATTGCCCCTCCAGATACAGCTCCGCTCAATGCGGACTCGGCCGCGCCGCCAGCCCCACCGCCACCGCCTCAGGGCGCCTTTTTGGCGCAGCTCAGCCCTGAGCAGACAGCTCAGCTCAAGGCCTTGGGCGCAGAGGTCGTTGTGCCTGGGGTAGTGCCTCCCACCTTTGTCGTGTTAGACATCCGCGGTACAGCGGCCACAGGCGATGGTGCCGATAGCGGTGCAGCCTACAGCATTCTCTACCGCGATGGCGGCAACCGCTGTTTTGCCATTGAGTTTGCCAGCAGCGGTATCGGCGATATGCCCGAGACCGAGCAGCGCTTGCCCATTGCGCCGCCTCTGTTTGCAGGCAAAAGCTATGGGTTGAACTATGGGCTCTATAAAGACGAGGAGCTGCGATCGCAATATCCCGATCCCGAGCTCTATACCGATTGGCTAACAACACCCAACGGCGCTTACCGATTGATCGGGGCTAGCTACATTAATGCCACCTTCACTGACCAAGCGCCTTGCCAGGATATCTCGCCCGCAGAGGCCAAGCAAATCGTTGAATCGATGACCGTGATTGAGCCAGAGGTCATGGGCGATGGAGTCGTGGCCCAGTAGCCAAGAACTCTTGGCCGCAAGTGCTCAGTTCGTCCACCAAGCCCCATTGCGAACTGTTGCAGCCGAGCCAGTATTTAGACCTATTGGGCAGACTCAAAGGTGAAGCGCTCTGCGCAAAGCAAATGCAAATCACCTTTCGGCCCAGCCTTTCCAGCTCGCTACGATGGCTTGTGAAGCTGCTGGGCCTGCTCCTTCTCAGTCTTTTCCTGGGCGTCGCCGCAACACCCGCCCTCGCCCAGTCGATCCCTGCTACCAGCACCTGGTCAGGCCCTCCCCTCCACACCCCGTTGGGAACCCCAACGGATGTGTACTTCTTCCATAGCGTTACCTGCCCCCACTGCCGGGAGCAAATGCCGCTAATGCAGGCTATTGCTGCTCACAACCCCGATGTCACCATGCACATCCTCGAGGTCAGCGAGCACCCCGACCAGTGGACAGCCTACCTACAGGCACACCAAATCAACACGGGCGCAGTGCCCCGCACAGGCATTAGTCAGGTCACGTTTATCGGCTACAGCAAAGAGCCGGGTCCGCTAGAATACAACCCCAGCTACACGGGCTACACCGGCTACCGCAACCAGATTATTGCTGCCATTGAAGCCGCCGTCGGCCATCCCCTTCAGCTTGAAGCAGCCCAGGCTCAATCTCCGGGCCAGCCTCAGGCCCAACCCCCAGTCAAATCCCAAAGCCCCCCCTGGTTTCTAGCTGCTGTACCGATTCTCTACTTGGGCACCTGGCCCGCTTGTAAACGCCGCCTGCGCACCGCTCAAGGCCGCCGCTACTGGATGGGAGGACTTGCCGCCGTCGGTCTAGTTAGCGCCTTTTTCTTCCTCAGCCTGACGCCCGACGTGGCGATTAAAGCCTTCGCCGAGAACCTGCCCTTTCCGCTGTTTGTCAGCACCATTGCTCTGGCTGATGGGTTCAACCCCTGCGCCTTCACTGTGCTGATCATTTTGCTGTCGCTGCTGACTTACACCCGCCACCGCAAGCACATGGCCCTGGTGGGCGGCACCTTCATCCTCACCTCAGCCGGAATGTACTTTCTCTTTATCCTAGGGATGATTGGCGTTGGCTCCGTGCTGCTGGCAAAGTTTGGGCAGCTCTTCTTAATGGCGTTGGGGGGCGGAGTTGCGATCGCAGGCCTCATCAACCTCAAAGACTACCTCTGGTTCAAAAAAGGCGTCACCCTCTCCCTATCTGCCGATCAGCAGTCGAGCATTACCCGCCGCGCTGGCAAGATTGTGCGCAGTCTGCAATCGCCCAGGGCTAATCGCCTGAAATTCCTCACTGCCCTCGGCGGCACTGTTGCTCTAGCCGTCTTTGTAAACCTGGTGGAGCTGGGCTGCACCGCTATCCTGCCCGCTGTCTATATGACTACGCTGATTAACTACTGCGACGCTCGCAGCGTTGCACCGTGGCTCTGCTACGGCAGTTGGACAGCGCTCTACGCGCTCATCTACATCCTGCCGCTACTGCTGATTTTGACCAACTTCATCTACTCTTTCCACTCCACTCGCCTGAGCGAAACCCAGGGCCGTCGCCTTAAGCTTGTCGCCGGAGTGTTCATGCTCTTTTTTGGCTTAGTCATGCTGCTGCGTCCCGAACTGCTGCTGCTGGCTTAAGTCATTCCGTGGCTTCAGAGCCCCCGTTTCTTCTCCAGGCACCGGCGCAAACCTGCGAGGCTAAGGAAATTGGGGATTTCAGCAGTTCCAGAACCCCGGTTTCTTACTTAAACATCCAAGCAAATCTGGGTGAGTTAGAGAAGCCGGGGTTCTCAAGAGCCAGGGTTCTCATTGGCTAAACCGTAATCTCGCGCCCATTGTAAAGACTCATCGACTTCTCAACCCCATCCCTTAGGCTCATTTCGATAGCTTTTGCAGCTTCGTACACCACCGCATCCATCTGCTGCCGCTCTGCGGGGGCGAACTTGCCCAGTACATGAGAGACCACCGCGCTATCGCGATCGCCCGACTTGTCGGTACTGCCAATGCCCACCCGCAGCCGGGGAAACGTTTGAGTTCCCAAATGAGCAATCGTCGATTTCATGCCGTTGTGGCCGCCCGCTGAGCCCGACAGACGCAGGCGCAACTTACCGATGGGCAGATCCATATCGTCGTAAATCACCAACACCGACTCCGGCGCAATCTTGAACCAGTCAATCACCGCGCGGATGGACTGCCCAGATTTGTTCATGTAGGTCGTGGGCTTGAGCAGGCTCACCTTGGCATTGCCTGAAGCAAAGCCGTCGCCGTAGTAGCCCTGAAACCGCCGGTCTTCCTTAAGCGCAATCTGCCAACGCTTAGCCAGCGCCTCTAATATCTCAAATCCAATGTTGTGACGCGTCCCGGCATACTTGTCGCCAGGATTACCCAACCCCACAATCAATCGGGGCACTACCACGTTAGAACCTTCAGGAGTGTCGGCCATGCCAAGGGCTATGCAGGATGAGTTGACAGAGAAATACCTGTAGGGCGCCGTTACCACGTGACGCAACGCACCGGTTCACAATACCCTAGTGCACCACCCGCTGCAGCGACATACCCTAATCAAGGCACGGTACTTGGATGGGCACGCTTTACTTTGCCCATCCTACAAAACTAACAGTTGGAGCGGCTAGAGGTTAGGCGGTCTGGCTGTTCTCAGCCGATTCTTCGACTAGCTCCGCCTGAATTGCTTCCTGAATCGATTCGTCGGTCTTTTCCTCAGGCTGAGGAGACAGCGCCTTGGGCTCCGGCTTTTCGATAGAAGCCTTCATGGGCTCAGACACAGTCTTCTGAATTTGCTCGGCTTCCTTCTTAAACTCCTCCTCAAATTCCTTGGAGGCTTTTTGGAAACCGCGAATGGCCTCACCCAGGCTGCGACCGATTTCAGGCAGCTTTTTCGGGCCAAACACCAGCAGCGCCAATACAAAAATCAGCGCCATCTCCGGCAGTCCAATCCCAAAAATATTCATGCGTCTCTCCTGTGGTGGGCTCCCCTTGGGTCGCGGGGGCACAACTGTGAACCAATAACTTTCATCAGTGTAGATCGTTGCCCGCACTTAACGAGTTTCTTGGGTTAACGCTTTTGGGGCATAGTCGCCCCAAAAGCGCCGACCCCAATGGGCTTTCTCAAATAAAGCTCCAACTAAAAAGGCTGCTGGGTAGCCCGCAAATACGAGCTTTACGCCAACAGCCTGAGATATAGGTTTGTTTGAGAGTTCGCCTAACAGGCAGCTTGGCGCTACCGGCCCAGGCTACGCCAGTCTACGTCGAAGCTCTCCAGCACGATGGAGGAGTTGTAGAGCTGCAGAATAATAAGCAAAAACACAAAGAACAGGCCGATAAAGACAGCCATTAGAGGGGTAGTGCCCCAACCCGGAGAAACTTTACCGTATTCCGAGTTGAGAGGCTTGAGGATATCGCCCAACCGAGTCCGTTGTGCCATGGGTCTCCCTGTAATGAAGCACTTTAATAATCCGTAATATTATAGGATGTAGGTGATACTCAATCTGAGAGAAAACATGGAGCCTGCAACAGTTCTTATTATTTCTGTAGGAGCCGTTTTAATCGCTGCCAGTGGGCTGGCTGTCTACACCTCATTTGGTCCGCCGTCCAAAGAGCTAGCCGATCCCTTCGAGGAGCACGAGGACTAATATTTCCAGTTCTAGCCCCTGATTCTAAGGGATTACAGGGTTCGTCATTTTGAAGCCAGCTGCTCTTAAGCCACGGTTTTGGGGATGTTTAGCTCCCCAAGGTTCAACACACACAGGGCTTCGATCACCGACCTACCCTGCCTAGTACAACAGCAGGTAAGCTTGCTGGGTAAAGATGTCCTTTGGTGCTACCATAGAGAACTTGTGGCTAAAACCGCAGCGTTTGGCCTGCGGACAATTAGTTCTGTTTGTTACTTTTTGTAAGCAAGAGAGTTGCTTGTAGCACGTCTATGATTAAGTTGCGACTGAAGCGGTTTGGTAAGAAGCGGGAAGTTAGCTACCGGATTGTAGCTATGAACAGCGACACTCGCCGGGATGGCCGCCCTCTGGAAGAGCTGGGCTACTACAATCCCCGCACCGACGAAACCCGTCTAGAAGTGCCCGCTATTGTTAAGCGGCTTAAGGAAGGCGCTCAGCCGACCAAAACCGTGCAGCACATCCTAGAAAAAGCCAAGATTT
>DATNQE010000529.1:0-4525 GCA_036702895.1 Trichocoleus sp.
CTGCGCTTGGCCTGACAGAGGCTGAGCGATTGAATGCTAGCCAATCAGAGCAGATAAATGCCGAGCTGCCGGAGCTGAGTCAGCCCAGCTCAACAGCGTTCGAATCAGCAAATTCTGAGCCATTTGAGGCTGCCTCATCGAATTTTGAGCAGGTCGAGCTTGAACCAGTGGACAGTTCGGCAGGCTTTGGCGAAGCGAGTTCTCAATCGGATGCCGCCCCCGTAGAACCCATCGACGCTGCTAGGCGGCCCTCTAAACGACAAACAGAGCCCCCTCCCTCGGCCAGGGGAAGGGGCTCTGCTCGTAGGTTGAAGCGGACTGCGGAGACGTCCTTAAACAGGCGTAGACGTTCTGACGATGCTGCTGCAGCAAAAGTTCCCTACCGGCGGCGAGAGCTGTCGCTGGCCGATCAGGTGCTGCTGTTTATCGCCAACGTGGGCGGGGTGTGGAAGCAACTGTTGCGGGGGGTGCGATCGCGGCTACCCGCCGACTGGCAGGCGCAATTGCCGGATGAAATCCTCTCTGCCGTGCTGTTGGGGGTTCTATTTCTGCTGCTGGTGCTGTGGAACCCCTTAGGCGGCGACAAGGCCCCCGATGTCGCCCCAGCCCCCAGTCCGGCGCTATCGGCTGAAGCACCCGCAGCAGGCTCTGAAATAGCCTCAGAGGCTCCCGAATCAGAGTTTGAAGCAGTTGAGTCCAGAGCTTTGGAAGTCTCGCCCGAGCAAACGCTCATTGCCGATATCCAAGAGCAGGTAGCTAGCATTACTCAAACCTACGCAGCAGGGCTGATTCAGTCGGTGCGGGTTAACTTTCAGCAGAGCACGCTCAAGGTTAATCTAGGACCGCAGTGGTACGACCTGACAAAACCCCAACAGGAGCAGCTGGCTCAAGACGTGTTGTTGCGATCGCAAGAGCTAAACTTCGGCAAACTTTATCTGTTCGATGAGGCTGGCGCTCTGGTCGCCCGCAATCCTGTGGTCGGCAGCCGCATGATCATTCTGCAAAGACTCTCTGCCACCGAAGACCCACTGAGAATTGCCAACCGTCAATAAGCACATGAGAAAGCACTAGGTTCCCAAAAACCGAAGGGCTCGAACGCTCCTTCAAAGACTCAATGAACCAGCGCAGCAATGCCGATGGTGGCAGCCCCCCCAAGTAACGATCTGTGCGCTCAGGGAGGCGCAGCAAGTCTACGGCCACGAAATGCTCTTTGGACGAGTGGTGTTGGCTTCGCTCCAAGTCCTTTTCCGGGGCCTTCCCCCGGTCCCCGCTATTTGGGGGAACAATCTTCCCCCAAACCCCCTCGCAAAGGCGCAACGGTGAGCGCCGTAGGCAGCTCGGTTCCGGATATCCAGCAGGTGAGACAAGCTCAATAGACAAGTGGTCTCCCGAAAACAGGAGGGCTGGCACACTCTTTCAGAGACTCAATGAACCAGCGCAGCAGTGCCGATGCTGAGGAACTTCTAGCGGAGGAGGTTTGGAGGGCGCGCCCGCCCTCCATTCGGGGGGTTTGGGGGGCTGCCACCCAAGCAACAATCTGGGCAACTAAGAAAGCGCAGCAACTCTACGGCCACGAAATTCCTTCTGGACGGCCCAAATCCTTAATATCAACTCCAAAAGCCAGCTCAAGACTGCCAACCTTCAATGAGCACAGGACAAAGCACTAGCACAATCCCTTGACATGGCTGTCCTTTGAGGATTGCTGCTCAACGAGAAGACTCAAACGTCCGCAGTTTAAGAGCTAAGTTTAATCAACTCAATACGTCGATTCGGCAGGGTTGGGAATGGCTTTAAAGGCCACTTAAAAAGCAATACTCCTGTCTACGCCAAGCCTATTCCTTCGGCATCAAACGGCCATTGTCGCTGACCTGGTAAGACTCAGCGACATAACCTGTGTGGTTATAGAGGATCTGCTGTACGCGCTGGTCTAACTTGGTGCCGTCAGCAATTTTGGGCTGATAGTACGCCTTTAGGGAAGCCTCAACACCGGTTTCAGACAGACGGTTGTGAAGCAGTTCACCATTGCCGCTGAAGTAAGCATTGCGGGCAATGGGGTCTTGCCAAAACTGCATCAGCACACTGTAGGGAACTCCCCGCAGCGTAATCACATTAGTTACAAACAGCATGACCCAGGCAACTCCTAAGAACGAAGTTGCAAGCAGAGCAGCCAGGGCAACAGGGAGCTTGGCTTTAGCCGGATTGGGAATAGGGGGAACGTAGGCCATCTGTTGAAACAGGTCTTCCGTCGAATCACGACTAGCTTTTTCAGAAGCAGCTGTGGGAGAGAAAGGCTTTGGAGTATGCTTCCAAAGTCTTTGCAGTCGGAGACTCCACAGCAAAGCTTTATCACAGAAAACTACTTAGAGCGAGTCTCAGTATTTTCCCTGACGATACCTTACCCTACACCACCGGAATTAGGCAAAAACCCGGAGACAGTTCTCAAGCTGCCGCAACGCTGCAAATACCCATAAAGCAGCGCTTTTGACCAACGCGTGAACCCAGTGGGTTAGCCAAAATTTTATTCAGCTTCATCAAAACTTGACATTGTGGGCTAGGTTGCCTCGGATATTCGCAAGACAGAGGTTGAACGCTCGCTCAGCTCCTGCACCACCTGCCAAAGGGCCACCGGAGAATCTACCTGAAAAGCTTGTATGCCGATGCGTCTAGCCCCCTCCACATTGGCGCTGCCGTCGTCAAAAAAGGCAACATTGCTCGGCTCTACCTGCAGTTTCTGCAAAACGTACTGAAAAATCTGCGCGTCCGGCTTCATACAGCCGATTTGGTAGGACAAAAACAGCTCGTCAAAGTGATCGAAAAAGGCGTATTGTCTCTGCAGCTTTTCGTAGTGAGCTGAGTTGGTGTTAGACAGTAGGGATAGGTGAAAGTGGGGCTTTAGTGCTGCAAGCACGGTTTCTAGCTCTGCCATGGGGCCCTGCACAATCTGCAAAAACTCATGCTTAAAGGCGTCGGTAGGCAGGCTTAGGTCAAACTCCTGAACAAACGCTTCAGCAAAGTCGTCGAAAGAGAGCTGACCCGTTTCAAACTCGAGAGTACTCTTGGAGCTCACCCATAGCCGGTGCAGTTCCTCCATGGCGATGGGTCGCTCCAACAGCGCCGACACCCGCTCCTGCCACTCAATGCGCACCAAAACGCCGCCCATATCCGAGACGATGTGTGTGACCATGTCGTGCTTCCAGGGTTGCTACAGGGTTAGCCAGCCATGTCTTGGACAATACCCGAGCCGACTGGGCCGACCAATTCCTGCCTACTGTAACGATTGAGGACAAGACCGCCCCCTGCCCAAAGAGCGACGGCCTTACCTCTAACTTACCTCTAGGGTGGGCAGCTGCCCTAAAATTCAGCGTTGGAGCTAGCGCAGCTGCGCCATAACTTGCCCCATCGCTTCGAGCAAGGTATCAACATTGCCTGGGTTGCTGTTGTAGCCCATCAGGCCAATGCGCCAGACCTGACCCGCTAAGTCGCCTAGCCCACCACCGATTTCAATGTTGTGCTGATCGAGCAGCGCGCGGCTAAACGCTTTGGCGTCAATGCCTTCGGGAACACGCACTGTAGTCAGAGTAGGCAGTCTTAAATCTGGCTCAACATGGCAGCTCAAGCCCAATTCAGCCAGGCCATCCCAGAGTTTTTCGGCCGCTTGCTGGTGCCGCTGCCAGCGGTCGGCTAGCCCTTCCTCTGCCACCAAGCGCAGGGCTTCACGAATGGCGTAGGTCATGTTGACAGGAGCGGTGTGGTGGTAAACCCGGTCGGAGCCCCAGTATTTCTTCAGCAGGGAGGCGTCTAGATACCAGTTGGCTACTTTGGTCTGGCGGCGCTCCAGCTTTGCGATCGCACGCTCGTTCATCGTAAAGGGCGACATTCCTGGCGGGCAGCTCAGCCCCTTTTGGCTGCAGCTGTAGGCCAGGTCAACCTTCCAGTCGTCCAAGAAAATCGGTACTCCCCCCAGGCTGGTTACCGTGTCGACAATTAACAGGCAGTCAAACTCGCGGCACAAATCGCCCACGCCCTCCAGCGGCTGCCGCACCCCAGTTGAGGTCTCCGCATGCACCAGCGCCAGCACTTGGGGCCGATGGGTTTCCAGAGCGGTGCGCAGTTCAGCCAGGGTAAACGCCTCACCCCAAGGCCGATTGATGGTGCGCACATCCGCGCCATAGCGGCTGGCCATATCCATCAGGCGATGCCCGAAGTAGCCCTTCACCCCCACCAGCACCACATCGCCCGGCTCTACCACGTTGGCTAGGGTTGCTTCCATCGCTGCTGACCCAGTCCCCGGCACGGGGTAGGTCATCTGGTTCTCGGTCTGCCAGGTGTAGCGCAGCAGATTCTGTACCTCATCCATCAGCTTGAGGTAGGCCGGATCAAGGTGGCCAATGGGCTGGCGGTCCATCGCTGCGACCACTGTTGGGTGTGCGTTAGACGGCCCAGGGCCGAGCAGCAGGCGCTCCGGCACAGACAGCGGCTCTAGCTGGAGCCGGTAGGTTTCACTGATGGCTGAATTAGATACAGA
>DATNQE010000542.1:0-2670 GCA_036702895.1 Trichocoleus sp.
CTTCTAGTCAAGCTGCTCTCCGGGGTGGGTTTTGAGGTGCGCGAGGCAGTCAACGGCGAGGATGCGATCGCACAGACCCAGACCTGGCGCCCCAACCTGATCTGGATGGACGTGCGCATGCCGGTGATGGATGGCTACGAAGCCACTCGCCAGATCAAACAAGCGGCAGCCGCCCCTAAAATTATTGCCCTCACCGCCAATGCTTTTGAAGAAGAGCGAGCGGCAGCCCTAGCGGCGGGCTGCGATGACTTTGTGCGTAAGCCAATCCAGGAGGAAGTGCTGTTTAGCAAGATCGCAGAACATCTGGAGGTGAGCTACCGCTACCAAGACATCGACCAGGACGTTGACCAAGACATTCCCACCGCTGCCACAGCCGCCCCAGAAGCTGCGCTCTCTGGACTCCCCACTCTAAAACAATCGGTGCGGGAGGAGCTGTGGGGCCTGGTCGATGGCGACCAAGTCTTTTTGGCTGACTACCTCAGCGCCCATCTAGAGCACCTACCTCGGCTAATGCGATCGCTCCGTGAGGCATTAGCCCAGCAGGACTCAGAGGCACTTTCCCTAACAGCCCACACCCTCAAAGGTATGGGCCTTACCTTTGGAGCCGAGCGACTTTCGGAGCTGTGCCGAGCCGTTGAGCAGGAAGCCAAGGCCGATACAGCGGTAGTTTCCCAGGGGCAGCTAGAGGAGCTCGAGAGCGCGCTTGCCT
Organism: Trichocoleus sp.; assembly: GCA_036702895.1. Lineage (GTDB taxonomy): Bacteria > Cyanobacteriota > Cyanobacteriia > Phormidesmidales > Phormidesmidaceae > JACVSF01. The sequence goes on from DATNQE010000542.1 coordinate 710, forward strand.
GGCTGATAGCCGCCATCGAGCAGGAATGCCGGAGGCTAACTCCCCCCAATTAAGCCCGTAAAATTCGCCCTGCTGAGCTCAGCGGCTGGGGGTAAGTTCGGGTTCATCCCAGGCCGGAGCCAGGCCTGCTGGGTCTACCAGCCGCTGATTGCCCCGTAAGCCACTAATAGCAGCCATCTCATCCTCTGAAAGGCTAAAGCCAAAGACCTTAAAATTCTCGCTAACGTGGTCTGCCTGGCTAGACCGGGGAATGGCAATAATTCCCTGCTGCATCAGCCAGCGCAGCACAACCTGGGCTGGGGTGCGTTGGTGCTGCTGGGCAATGCGGCCAATGATCTGATCTCGAAAAACCTGCCCCTTAGCCACCGGGCGGTAGGCCGTCACGCTCATGTTGAGTGACTTTGCCGCTTTAATAACTTTGTCTTGATCCAGATAGGGGTGATACTCCACCTGATTGTTAAGCAGCTTATCGGGGCCGCAAATCTCCACCGCCCGCTGCATCAGCTCAGTTGTAAAGTTGCTGACGCCAATGTAGCGAGTCTTGCCCGCCTGCTGCACAGACATGAGCGCCTCTAGCGTTTCCTCCAGCGGAATCTTGGGATTGGGCCAGTGCAGCAGCAGCAGATCGACATAGTCAAAGTTCAGCCGTTTTAGGCTTTCGTCTACCGACTGGGGCAGCTGATGGCGGCCAAAACGATCAACCCAAACCTTCGTAGTGACGAACACGTGGGCGCGAGGCAGTCCCGAGGCCAAAATGGCGTGGCCAACCTCGGCCTCGTTGTCATACATCTGCGCCGTATCGATGTGCCGATAGCCCACTCGCAGAGCCTGCTTGACCATTTCAACAGCGGTATCACCGGAGAGCTGATAGGTTCCCAGGCCGAGGAGGGGAATTTTGCCGTTGGCGGTGTTCATAGGGGTGTAAACAGAAGTCCTGTAGCAGTAGACGGATTGACCAGAACGCTAAGTGGGGGGGAGACTCTCAGCAGGAGCTGCGTGCCCACATCGCCATTCTTCCTAAACTTCCTAACCAGCTCGACGCAAGCTACAGCCATAGCCAAGAATCGTTAGGACGGAGATCTGGGGTGGAACCCTGGCTGGGGGTGCAGAGCCAAGGCCCAGTGCTGTTGCGCGAACGCCTCAGCCCAGAACTAACCTCTGCACCCCGTCTGATTCAGAAAATCAGCCTCCAGAAATCAGCATTGGGCGGGCCAATTTGGACTAGCGAACGGCTGTCTGCGGTAGGGCTGGAGCCAGCACCTGATCGATTTCCCGCAGCACGTCTTCGCTCAGGGTGACGCCGGAAGCGGCGGCATTGTCTACCACTTGTTCAGGGCGGCTGGCGCCAATAATGGCAGACGTCACTCGCTGATCGCGCAGCACCCAGGCCAGCGCCAGCTGAGCCATCGAGAGATTTAAACGCTGGGCAATGGGCTGGAGGTTTTGCACCGCGCTGAGAATGCGATCGCTTCTCAAGTCCTCCATGTAGCCATTCATTTTCTCGTTAGCGGCCCGAGAATCGGGGGGTGGCGCAGCGCCAGGCTTGTACTTGCCCGTCAGCACGCCTTGGGCCAGCGGCGACCAGACGATTTGCCCGATGCCGTTGGCCGCGCACAGCGGAAACACCTCTGCTTCGGGGCGCCGCCACAGCATGGAGTACTGCGGCTGGCTAGAGACAAAGGATTCAACCCCTTCCATATTGAGAGCCGCCTGAATCTGAGCCGGGTTCCACTCGCTAAAGCCGATGTAGCGAGCCTTGCCCTGGCGCACCACCTCCGTCAGCGCCTCCATCGTTTCTTCCAGTGGGGTGTTGGTGTCGTAGCGGTGGCACTGGTAAAGATCGACGTAGTCAGTGCGCAGCCGCTGGAGAGAAGCATCGATTTGCTTACGGATCTGGGCTGCCGATAGCCCCTGGTCAGTGGACGACATGGGAAAGTATACCTTGGTTGCCAGCACGTAGG
>DATNQE010000551.1:0-11623 GCA_036702895.1 Trichocoleus sp.
GACGGTGTGCTGCTGCTCACTATGCGGGGTGAGTGCTTACACACTAACCAGCAGGGCAGAAGGCTTTGCCGCCTGCTCGGTGCAGACGCTGCCGTGCCTACCGCAATTTGGTCTGTCTGCGAACGGCTGATCGACAGCCGCTCCTGGCTCTCGGAGTACAGCGTTGTGCTCTCTGAGACGGTGCTGGGCCAGGAAGGTTCGTCTATTTCTATTCGTGTCCAGTGGTTTGAGCTGGACAGTCAGCCCGAGCCCAGCATTCTAGTCACCCTAGAAAACAAGACGCAAGCAGCCAAGGTTTCGGCGCTGGTGGAGTCACGCCAGTACAAACTGACGCCTAAGGAAACTGAGGTTTGGGTTCTGCGCAAAATAAACTACAGCTACGAGGAAATTGCCGCCCAGCTGTTTATCGCTCTCAATACCGTAAAGCGTCACATCAAGAGCATCAACGCTAAGCGGAAGCAGGTGATGGAGGAGATGGAAGCTTAGGGAAGGCAGGAGCAGAAGGGTTTAGGGTCTAGGGTTTAGGCAGGGTTCCTTGCTCACACCCTGTACCCGATACCCGATACCCACTCCTCCCTCTCTTTACATTCGCTGTTGTAGAGTCAAGAAAAGACTCTGCACTCGATATGCTGCCGAAGGACGATTTGCTCAAAGCTGTGGAAAACCGGGAGGCGCTGGCCCGGATTTTAGACCAGACGGAACAGGCAATTAAAACCTGGGACGTTGTGGTCACGGGGTTTTTGTCGCCTCCGGAACTGGCCGAAGCGCAGATGCTGTTTCAACGGCTGACGGAGGTGCATACGGTGGCTTGGGGTGGCTACCCTCAAGCAGAGCGGCAGCGGCTTGCGATCGCACGCATCGATCTCCCTCTAGAAGCCGACCAAATTCCCCTCGCCCTGCTCGATATGGCGGGGAACTTTTTGTTTGACCCAGCCAGCCACCGCGACTTTCTGGGCTCGATCTTGGGAACGGGGCTGGTGCGCGACAAGATTGGCGACATTATTGTGCTCGGTGAACGCGGGGCCCAAGCAGTTGTCGACCCGGACCTGGTGGAATTCCTAGAGCTAAATCTGACCCAGGTGCGATCGGTGCCGGTCAAGACTCGCGCTCTAGAGTGGAGCGAGCTAAAGGTCAGGCCGCCTCAGAAAAAGGAAATCACCACGGTCGAGGCATCCCTACGACTAGATGCGGTAGCCTCAGCGGGCTTTGGCATGTCGCGCAGCAAGATGGCTGACCTGATTAACACAGGCGATGTGCGGGTGAACTGGAAAACCATTACCCAGGCCAGTCACAACGTGCAGTCCGGTGACCTGGTAGCTATTCGCGGCAAAGGGCGGCTAGAGATTGGCGACATTGCCGTGACTAAAAAAGAGCGCTACCGGGTGAACCTAACGCGCTTTATTTAAGCTGGGGCGTCAGCTCATTTACAAGCGGCTCTTCCCCCTTTTCCTAAGGGAGAAGGGCTGGGGATGTAGCTTGCTTCCCGAAGGGTGGGTTCGTCTAGCCGGAATATTGAAGTTTGCCCTTGAAGACTCTCTTGGGAATTCTGTACTGAGAGCATTCAAGCTTAGGAACTCATCATGCCCCGGTTGTGCGATCGCGCCTTCGACATTCTGGCTGCTGAAGTGAATCGGCTGTGTGGCCCCGACCCGCTGCAAAAGGTTCGCAAAGATATCGTGTTCAAGCGTTTGGAACGGTTCCGCCAGCAGGAAGGACCGCCGATGACGCTCACTGAAATGCGCGATGCAGTGGATGATATCTTCCCCAACTTCAATGAGGCTGTGCTCAAGCGGGCGGCTAAAGCGAATGGAGCCGCTGGCGTTGCCGCTAGGGCAGGGCGTCAGCTTGGCTGCTTGGGCGCAACAGCACTGGGCCTGGCTGGGTTGACGGGCGCCGTTTGGCTGTTGAACTTGCCCTATCCGATGATCCGCTGGCCAGTCGCCAAGGTTGCTCCCATCGTGCTGCTGCCCAGCTACATTCGCATGGACCGAGACTACCGCCAGACGGTTTCTCTGGTGGCGCAGGCCGATCAGTTGGTAAATCAAGCTACTAGTGCCCAAGACATTGATCTGGGCGCCGAAAAGGTAACCCAGGCCCAAAAGCATTTAGATGGCTTGCCTGTCTGGTTTTTGGGCTACTACCCCCACACCTACTGCACCTTTTTTGCCTGCACCTGGCGTTTCACCTTCGATGAATTTCAGTCTGCCCGTTCCGACGTCGGTCGTATGGAGGCACGGGTTTTTCAGGAGAAGAATGCTCAAACGCTGCTGACTACAGGCAGCACCGAGGTAGATGCCGCTAAGCAGAACTACCAAGCCGCCGAATCTACTGCCGATAAAACCGCTGCCCTGGCCGCCTGGCAGGCAGGCATTGATAAGCTCAACGAAATTCCGCCCGAGACCCTAGCCGGGCGGATGGCACAGACAAAACTGGCGGCCTATTCCCGCGATTTTGAGCAAGTTTCTGGCAGCGTGGCTGGGGGTAACCGCTCCAACACGTTAATTGTTGCCGCTAAGCAGTTTGCTATGACCGCCGCTCAAGAGGGACAGAATCCACCCCACGATGCGGCTAAATGGCAGCGCATCGCGGAGCTTTGGCGGCAGGCTATTGATCGTTTAGAGCAAGTCCCTGTAGACGATGTGGGCTACACAGAGGCTCAAAGCCTGCTGGCGACCTATACCAACAACCTGGGTATTGTTGAGGCCAAAGTCGCGGCGGAAGAGGATTCGGCTCAAGCGCTGGAGTCAGCACAGCAAAAATACACGTACATGATGGCTCAGGATCTTTCGAGCATGGCGCCTTACCAGATTGCAAGCCAGATTCAGGCCACGATGAATGACCTCAAACAGGTTAAGTCAGGCACCACTTCTCACGCTGAAGCTCAAGAAATGTTGCGCTCGGCTGAAAAAAAATTGAAGCAGCTCAATCCTTAAGGCTTCGACAATAAGGGTTTTGAATGATGAGCATAAACTCACCAAAGTTGAGATCTTTCTTAAAATAGACTGGTTCAGTTTGGCGGCTATTTTCAAAACCCTTGCAGAATCTATCGTCTGGCGATCGGCTATCGAAAGGCGTATTTCTCATATCTCATCGGATTGTGGGATTTAGAGCCCGATATCAGGCCAGGCGAGGGATATTGCCGCTAAATTCATGTGTCAAAATGTTAGCGGTTTTGCCAACTCGCCAAAATCGTTGAAGTAGGCCGTTGGAGTAGGCATACGCAATGGAATCCATAGAACTGCTATATCAATATGCCTGGATCATCCCAGTGCTGCCCTTAATTGGCGCGGCGGTGGTGGGAACAGGCCTGATTTCTTACAGCCAAACTACTAGCAAACTGCGACAGCCCTCTGCGGTTTTCATCGTCTCCCTGACCGGGGCGGCGATGGTGCTGTCCTTTTTGCTGTTTTGGAGTCAGGTGCAGGGCCACGAACCCTACGCCAAAATGATCGAGTGGGCCTCTGCCGGTGACTTCCGGCTCACGATGGGCTTTACGGTCGATCACCTGGCCTCGCTCATGCTGGTGATCGTCACCACCGTCGCCTTTTTGGTGATGGTCTACACCCACGGCTACATGGCCCACGACCCAGGCTATGTGCGCTTTTATGCCTACCTGAGTCTTTTTAGTTCCTCAATGTTGGGGCTGGTAGTCAGCCCTAACCTCCTCCAGGTCTACGTTTTTTGGGAACTGGTGGGGATGTGTTCGTATCTGCTGATTGGCTTCTGGTACAACCGCAAGCCTGCTGCAGACGCCTGCCAGAAAGCGTTTGTGACCAACCGAGTGGGCGACTTTGGCCTGCTGCTGGGGATGCTGGCGATTTTCTGGGCTACCGGCAGCTTTGAGTTTGACGTCATGGGCGATCGCATGACCGCCCTGGTAGAAAACGGCAGTCTTAGCGCCGGCATGGCGGCTATTTTCGCCATTCTGGTGTTCCTTGGCCCCATGGCGAAATCAGCCCAGTTTCCGCTGCACGTCTGGCTGCCCGACGCGATGGAGGGTCCAACTCCCATTTCGGCTCTGATTCACGCGGCAACGATGGTGGCCGCTGGGGTCTTCCTGGTAGCCCGCATGTACCCCGTGTTTGAAGAGATTCCCACGGCGATGAATGCGATCGCATACACCGGGGCCTTCACTGCCTTCATGGGCGCTTCGATCGCCATTACCCAAAACGACATCAAAAAAGGTCTGGCCTACTCCACCATGTCCCAGCTGGGCTACATGGTCATGGCTATGGGCGTCGGCGCCTACGGCGCAGGCCTGTTTCACCTGATGACTCACGCCTACTTCAAGGCCATGCTGTTCCTGGGCTCCGGCTCTGTGATCCACAGCATGGAAAGCGTTGTCGGTCACGATCCGGCCTACGCTCAGGACATGCGAATGATGGGCGGCCTGCGGCGCTATATGCCGATTACCGCGATCACCTTTTTGATCGGTACCCTGGCGATTTGTGGTATCCCTCCCTTCGCGGGCTTCTGGTCAAAGGATGAAATTTTGGGCGCCACCTACGCCGCCAACCCACTGCTGTGGCTGGTGGGATGGCTGACCGCAGGTATCACCGCCTTCTACATGTTCCGGATGTACTTCAACACGTTTGAAGGCGCTTTCCGGGGCAACGATGCCGCTGCCCGCCAACAGATCAAAGTTGAGCAGCTCCAGCGCATGGGCCTGTCGATGGGGCCTGGAGCGATGAACTCCCAGGAGCTGACCCTCGACGCTGAGGACCACAGCGACGACCATCACGGCCATGCGCCCCATGAGTCGCCGCTGTCGATGACGCTGCCGCTGATGGTGCTGGCGGTGCCCTCTGTGCTGATTGGTCTGGTAGGGACCCCCTTTGCCAACCGCTTTGAGCAGTTTATTCACCCGCCTAGCGAAACTCTAGAAGAAGTGCTAGAAGCGACTGAGCACTTTGAGCTGAACGAGTTTTTGGTCATGGGCGGCAGCTCGGTGGGCATTGCCCTGCTGGGGATCGCACTAGCCGGCCTAATGTACCGTCAGCGGGTGATTGATCCCGGTGCGATCGCAAATCGCATCAGACCCTTCTACCAGCTCTCGCTCAATAAGTGGTATATCGACGACATCTACGATGTCGTCTTTGTCCAGGGCAGCCGCAAGCTGGCTAAGCAGGTGCTCGAAATCGACATTCGCATTGTCGATGGTCTGGTCAACCTGGCAGGCTTCGTCACCCTGATTACGGGTGAAGGGTTGAAATACTTGGAAAATGGCCGAGCCCAGTTCTACGCCCTGATTGTCTTTGGGGCGGTGCTGGGGCTGGTGCTGCTCTCCGGTGTCACCTAACTCCTCCAGAAACCGGGTTTCTTAAGAAACCCGGTTTCTGCCGTTTTGGGTATAAATCGCGATACACTCCCGCCCGTTGGCAGATATCACGTCGCCGATTTTTCTTTAGATTTATTTCCGGTCGTATAAAAACTGTTGCGATCGCTCGAAACTTTCGATTCGCCCCTTTAGATTCGTTACTAGATTCGCTGCTTGATCCGTTGATCTCATGAATCCAAAGGGCCGACGGCTCTCCTAGTCGCCCCATAGATAACCTTGATAGATACCGCGAAGATAGGCACCTGTTATGGATCTCGCGCACTTCCCCTGGCTCACTACAGCCATCCTCTTTCCCCTCGTCGCCTCCCTGGCGATTCCCTTTCTGCCCGACGAAGACGGCCGCACCGTGCGCTGGTACGCCCTGGTCGTCGGCCTGATCGACTTCATTATTCTGGTCGCCGCCTTTTATCTGGCCTACGACCCCAGCCAGCCAGGACTGCAGCTGGTTGAAAGTTACACCTGGGTACCTCAACTCGACCTCAAGTGGTCAGTGGGGGTCGATGGTCTCTCCATGCCCCTGGTGCTGCTGACGGGCTTTATCACCACCTTGGCTACCCTGGCGGCTTGGCCCGTCACTCTCAAGCCCAAGCTCTTTTACTTCCTGCTGCTGGCCATGTACAGCGGCCAGCTCGGCGTGTTCGCTGTGCAGGACATGCTCTTGTTCTTCTTCATGTGGGAGCTAGAGCTGATTCCGGTATACCTGCTGCTAGCGATTTGGGGCGGTAAGAAGCGTCTGTACGCCGCTACCAAGTTCATTCTCTACACCGCTGGCGGCTCCCTGTTTATTCTGGTGGCCGGGCTGGCAATGGCCTTCTACGGCGACACCATCACCTTCGACATGAGCGCCCTAGCGGCCAAGAACTATCCGATCAACATGCAGCTGCTGCTGTATGCGGCCTTTCTGATTGCCTACGCCATCAAGCTGCCGATTATTCCGCTGCACACCTGGCTGCCCGACGCCCACGGTGAGGCAACGGCCCCCGTCCACATGCTGCTGGCAGGCATTCTGCTAAAGATGGGCGGCTACGCGCTGATTCGCATGAACGTTGGCATGCTGCCCGATGCCCATGGCTACTTTGCCCCGATTCTCATCATCCTGGGCATCGTCAACATCATCTACGCAGCCCTCACGTCTTTCGCTCAGCGCAACCTGAAGCGTAAGATCGCCTACTCCTCCATCTCCCACATGGGTTTTGTGATCATCGGTATAGCGTCGTTTACCGACCTGGGCCTGAGTGGCGCAGTGCTGCAAATGGTCTCCCACGGTTTGATTGGGGCCAGCCTGTTCTTCCTGGTGGGCGCCACCTACGATCGCACCCACACCCTCATCCTCAGCGAGATGGGCGGCGTCGGCAAAAAGATGCCAAAGATCTTTGCTATGTTCACCGCCTGCTCATTGGCTTCTCTGGCCCTGCCCGGCATGAGCGGCTTTGTGGCTGAGCTGATGGTGTTTGTCGGCTTTGCCACCAGCGATGCCTACAGCTACAGCTTTAAGCTGGTGACGGTGCTGCTGATGGCGGTCGGTGTGATCCTCACCCCAATCTACCTGCTCTCGATGCTGCGGGAGATCTTTTATGGTCCTGAAAACAAGGAGCTGGTGGAGCACGAGGAGTTGGTCGATGCGGAGCCTCGCGAAGTGTTTATCATTGCCTGCCTGCTGATTCCCATCATCGGCTTTGGTTTCTATCCCAAGCTGCTGACTCAGGTATATGACGCTACTACCCTGCGACTAACCGCGCACCTACGAAGCGAAGTGTTTGCTAATGCCGAAGCTTCTCCCGGCAATAATCCTCTAGCGGCTCTGCCCGTGCTTAGAGCGCCCGCCATAGATCCGTAAAGCGCCTGTCAATTCATTCCCCCCTGTCTTTTGCAAAACATTGAAAAGACAGGGGGTTTGTTTATGAAAACAGCGGGCATCCTGAATCTAAGCTGAGCGGCTGTAGAACTATAGTGCGGCCAGATAGTTCAGAACCCAAACCATCAGTCAAGGACTGTTTAGGTAGACTATCTGGCACTTAAGTGGCCACAAGGTTTGTGACCATTCGCTATAGATAGAAATAGCCTCCTGTAAACCCTGCCCGGCAGTAAAAACAGGTCACCCTTTCCCAATCCTTCATGAGGCCAGTATGGACAAAAGACTGTTGCAGGTGCTGACATCTGGAACGCTGACATTGAGTACCTTAGTTGGGCTTTATAGCAGCGCCCCGCCCAGCTGGAATACGCCGCTAACAGTTCGCCCTGCCCTGGCTCAGGTGAACGATGAAGACACCAACATTCGCGTCTATGAGGCTGCTAGCCCTTCGGTCGTCTCCATCGAAACAAGTGACAGTGAGGGCAGCGGCAGCATCATCACGGCAGGTGGCCTGATTTTAACCAATGCCCACGTGGTTGGGGATGCGCGTCAGGTAAGGGTGCGCTTGGCCGATGGCCGTACTTTCGATGGCGATGTGGTGGGATATGGTCAAGACCGTCTAGACTTAGCGGCGGTGCAGCTGCGGGGTAATCCAAGAAACCTGCCGGTCTTGCCGGTTGCCCCGGCCGGATCTGTGCGGGTTGGTCAACGGGCCTTTGCCATTGGTAGCCCCTTTGGCTTGCAAAATACATTTACCGTCGGTATTGTCAGCCGCATTGACCAAGACCGGGGACTGATCCAAACGGATGCTGCTATCAACCCCGGCAACTCCGGCGGACCACTGCTCAATAGCCAGGGTCAGCTTATTGGGGTAAACACGTCCATCTTTACCACTAGCAACACGGGCGGCAACATTGGCATTGGCTTTGCCATCCCTGTGGACCAGGTGATGCCCTTTGTAGCCGCTGTGCAAAACGGCACTGCCTCCCGGACGCCGACCTTGGCCAGCTCCAGAGCTGACAATCCACCTCGGTCTATTACTGTGAATGGGCCAGCTATTCAAGGTCAGCTCAATGAGAGCAGCAACATTTTGCCGGATGGCAGCTATTTCAATGCCTACGTTTTCGAGGGTAGAGCTGGTCAGTCAATCTCCATCGAGATGAACAGCAGTGAGGTCGACCCTTACCTGATCTTGTTCTCTCCCGATAATGAGTACTACATCGAAGACGACGATAGCGGCGGCAACTACAATGCAGCGCTGTCTGTACAGCTGCCGACAACTGGGGAGTACATTATTCTGGCAAACTCCTTTGCTGAAGGCGAGTCTGGGAGTTACCAACTACGGTTATCAGGCGGTAGCAGCGGAGCCAGTGTCCGCTCTAGCCAGCTCATTCTGCAGGAGCAGGGTGCATTAGGACCCAATAGCCCAGTACTCTCGGACAACTCCCGTTATGCCGAATACAGCTTTGAAGGCCGAGCGGGACAACAGGTGCGTGTCTCTCTCGAAAGCCCTGACTTTGATACTTATTTGCTGCTGGTAGATAGTAACAACACCGTGGTAGGTGAGAATGACGACTCCGCCGCTGGCACCACCAACTCTGAGCTAGTTGTGACCCTGCCTAGCAACGGCACCTATTCTGTGATTGTCAATGCCTTCGACAGTTCAGGAGTAGGCCGCTACCGAGTCACTGTGGAGTAGAAGCTTTAAAGGCGTCTGCCGCTATTCGTCAAAGCACGCTGAAGGAGAGGCTAGCAGTATTTTGCTGCTGTCTCTCCTTCAGTCGTTTTCAAGGGCTATTTTGTTTGCCTCTGCTGTAGTGTTTTAATGATCCAGTCTGAGTGATATTTTTTCTCAGGTTTTGCTTTCAAGAATGCTCGTTCAAGGGTTTTGGCGCTGCTCTAACGGTAATTCTCTACTGATACTTCGATAGGCCAACCCATAGCATGAGGGTGTTTGACCTTCCTGTAGCTAGAGTTTGAATGGAAGGCTTGATTGAACAGAAACAGCTATGTTGTACCGAACCCTTGGCGAGACCAGAGTTTGTGTTACTCAACCCACACACGCCTGGGTTTCGGGTCAACTAGCTCACGCATGGGGCAACGAGTTATTTGGTGCGATCGCACCCCATCAGGAGGTGTGTTTGGGCGCAGAGCAGCATGACATTGGCTGGATACCGTGGGAGGCTGCTCCAACCCTCAACACTGAAACAGGTTATCCACACAGCTTTAACGAGGTTGCACCAGAGGTTCACACCCAGCTTTGGGCAGGAGCAAAACGTCTGACAATACCGATGGGACGGTACGCAGCACTGCTGGTGTCTCTACATGGAACAGGACTATATGAACGGTTTACTCACTGGAAGCGATCGCCTCAATCGACACAAGTTGTCGAAGCTTTTTTGCAGCAAGAGAAGCAATTTCAGCAGCAGTTAATCCATCGGTTAGAGCAAGACCCAGCCTACGCACCGTATGTGACGCCGGAAACAATTACCCGCAGTCAGCGGCTTGTCGCTACTTTAGATGCGCTATCGCTTGCCATTTGTATGGGGGTGACTAAGCAACGGCATTTTGAACAAGTACCAACCGCAACGGGTGAAACGACTCTAACACTGATGCCTATTGAAGGTGACCCAGCACAGCTGTCAGTAGAACCGTGGTGCTTTCACCCCCATGAAGTGACCGTTGTATTTGAAGGGCGGGTTTTAGAGAAGAAATTTACTGATGAGTTAATAATGCGCGATTATCTTGCTAATGCTCCTTGGGTAACCCTGACAGCGACTCTTCGCCCAGCAGATGCACAGCGCTAGAAAATACGGTTAACCTTGCTATGTAACGGCTTTCACGGCACAAAGCCAACAGCAATAAAAGCCTCTCACCAGAAGACAAAGTGATCATGGGCGAAATGGCTGCCGTTGTGCGGGTGCGGTTCGATAACCTTACGATCGCAAACTCTACTGATGCGATCGCAGCCTTCTACTGGCCCAATTCTCTAATCCGCTGCGGTCTTCGGATGAAGAAGTAAGCTAGTGCGCCCAGAAAATTCACGAACAGAATAATCAGTACCCAGACAAGTTTATTGCTGCCTTCATTTGGCTCTTTCGTTGCACAATCGATTAGCATCCAAAGCCAAAACACAAAGCTGCCCAGAGCGATCGTCAGCGTGAGCAACACGATCGCAATCTCCAAGAGATAACTACTATCTTCCTGCCGCTGAGACTGGACCGAAACAGTCACCACTTTTTGCTCCAATTCTGTGGTCCGCTCGCCATTCGAGCGCAAGCTCACAGATAATGGCTGCCCATCTGGCGCTGATGTAACGCCTTCTAACCGATGGGTACTTATGCTGATACTCTTGGCCTGGCCGCTTTCAGCCTGGTCTACAAGTTGGCCCTGAGGCCAAATCGTCTTCCCTGCTTCCCGGCCATAGGAAATATAAGCCGCCAAAACTGCTAAAAAAATGCCTGTTAAGGTGTGGAGAACGGCCTTTTTCCAACGTTTGCGGTTATGACTCATGGCAGGGCTGATTCCATTTTTGGCAGTCGTTTGATTTGGACATGGGATAGACGCATCTTCAACGACTCTAGTTCAATTAAGGTAACGAGACAGGAGGCCTGTTCGTAAACCCTAAGTACCTTGTGATGGGGCTCCTTCTCGGTGGGCAAGGTAGAGTCTCCTGAAAGTATTTTAAGGGGGCTATGAGGTGATGAGGATAGCTCGTAATGGCCGCCGCTATAGCACTCCCTAGCCAAGGCTCTCCCTAATCCCCCTGCCCATGCTCTGCTACCACTACCCTCAAAAAGGCACGGCTCTGCCATCGATTATGAAGGCAGAGCCGTACAGGAATATTCCACAAAGAAGGGCAAACTGACAGGAAGTTAAGGACTGTAACAGCGTTGGTATAACCTTTTAAGAAGGCGAACTTTCAGCGAAATAGGGATTGCAACCAAGGTTTACTGCTGAGGCGGAATTTCCAATTCTGGTAAGCTCCTTGCAAACTGCTCGATAGCAACCACTGCTAATGACCGATATCCTTCGTCTAGTTCAGCCGCTGTCCAATCCTGGCAAGTCGAAACCCAAACATCGCTTCTCTTAAGCGCCATAGCTGCCGCTTCTTCCTCATCTGCATGGCAGCTAATTAGCCACTGATGCAGAGTATCTCCCTTTTTCTTACCGTGAACCAAATAAAAGCGGTTTTTTAAGTTGTCCATCCTTGTGTGCTCCTGTGGAGGGCAGCTACAAGCTACCTCTGTGCTGTTGGGCTAACCGTGCTGTAGGGGGCGGACTGAGTGCGAAATGAGTTAATAGGTGTTCAGCTTGGCAGTTGAATATAGCCGTTAAAACAGTTTTTATACTCTAAGGAACTGACGCTTCTTACATTAAACAAAATTTAAATCCATTTGCGGTATTGGAAACGACGTATATTAGATTACCCA
>DATNQE010000552.1:0-4225 GCA_036702895.1 Trichocoleus sp.
TATCGGCTGAGCCATCCCGCTGGTTTTGCAGGCTCTGGCCCAAATTCTCTGGAAACAGCCGATCGGTGACCTGTTTGAGATCGTGGCTCACCTCAGCGATGATGTGGGACACCTGAATAATGGTGGAGGCGTGGTGAATGAAGTAAATCAGCACCCCAATGCTGAGGATGGCCAGCATCACTCCAACTGTCACCGAGACCTGCGGCACAAAGAGCTGGTAGTCCTCCCCCCGAATCGTTCTAAGCACCAGCAGGCAATAGATAAAGGTGGCGATAAAGGTCCCTAGAACAACCTGATTCCCCCGGTCCTGCATGAAGTTGCGCAGCAGCCGCGGCCCATAGTTGGATGAGGCCAGCTGCAGCGCCACAATCGTGATGGAAAAGGCGGTTGCAGCAACCGTCACCATTGACCCGGCAATGGCAGAGAGCACAGCGCGTGCCCCGTCGGCACCTCCTTGATAGATCCAGCTCAGGCCCTCTAAATCTTGAGGGGTTGTGCGATCGAGGGCAACTAGGCCAAAGGCGAGTGCGATCGCACTGGCAGCCATCACGGTGGGCACAAACCAGTAGCTCGTCAGCAGGGTCTCTTTCAGTTTGCTCAGCCTCAGGTGGTTCATGGGTGGGCCCTGTTAGCTGTGGCCGTTGCTGTCGCGCCGAGATCTAGCCTCAGCTAGTTTGCGCAAGGAGCCCCCAATGCTGCGAGGCTTAGGCACTTCGCGTTTGCCAGCAGGCCAGCCCTCGCGTTGGCGGGTGCGATCACCATCGGTTTCCTCGGTCTGGTCGTGAAACAGAATTTGCTGAGTTGGGAAGGGCAGATCAATGCCGTTAGCCGTTAGCTTGTTTTTGATGTTGGTTAGCACCCGGTCTTGCAGCGCCAGCACATCGGCGCGGCGCGGCGGCTGCACCCACCAGCGGGCACGAATGTTAACGGTGCTCTCAGCCAGCTCGACAACAATCGCATCGGGCGCTGGGGTTTGCAGCACTTCCTCTGTCCCATGAATTGCGTCTAAAATGAGCTGCTTGGCAGTTTCAATATCATCGCCGTAACCAATACCAATGTCGTATTCCAAGCGGCGATTCTCAAATGCCGTATTGACTAAAACCGAGTTGGTAAACAGTTCCGAATTGGGAATGACAATGCGGCGACCGTCATAGGTTCGAATCGTAGTAGCTCGGGTTTGAATCTGCTCGACTGTGCCTTCAAAGTCCTTAAATATAATTTGATCCTCGATTTGAAAAGGCTCAGTCAATAAAATCAGGATACCCGCCAAAAAGTTCTGCAGAATGTCTCGAAAGGCAAAGCCGATAGCAACCCCACTAATGCCCAGGAGCTGTACCAAATCGCCTGCTTTGAGCGAGGGAATAACAATCGAAAGGGCAACGAACAGACCAATCAGAATCGTGGTTCCTTGCGCTAGCCGTCCCAGCACCATGCCTAGGTTACGAGCGTGACGATGGCGTCGAGTTAAGTTTTTGACGGCTGACTTGATCCCTCTGGCGACAAAGAAAAATATTAGGAAAACAATGATAGCCAATACAATATTGGGCAATAAGGCAAAGAAGCCATTCACCATTTCCTGTGTTTTTCCCCAGAGGGCGGAAAACTCTGAATTCATAATGGCTTGAAGTACAAACTTTCCGTCAAGCTACAAAAGAATTACATTTTCGGCCTCTACCCATAGCAGGTTAAGGAGATGAGTTAGGCGCTTCTAGTACATTAATGCTCACCAGAGGCGTTACATTAAACCCTTGATTCAACAAACGAGATTGAATGGCTTGGGTTAGTTCAGTTTTAATCGTCTCATCTGATTTTTCAGAATTCGGCTGCCGCTGCACATAAATTTCAGAGAGCAAGGTATTTTGGCCTGAAATCTCTGCTCTGGTAAAGCGCACATTTGCCTCTACGAGCTTGACCTGATCAGACTGCTGAATCACTTTCTGCACCTCCGCATTGGCCCGCTGGGCGCGACTAGAGCGCTCCAAATTGGGCGGGTTGGAGAATTGCCAGGTGAGGAGAAGCGCAAGTGCGATCGCGCTTACCCCCAGCCCCACCGGAAACACGCCCTGCTTACCCCGTCGATAGCGTGCGCCCTGGGTGGACAAACCAAAGCATCGAAAAAGCAGCGCCGCCGCAAGATTGATGCCGCTCAGCTGCAGCAGCAGCAAAAACAGCCCATTGATAGCCATATCCCAGCGGCCAATGGCTGCCGCCATGCCAACAATGCCCGCCGGAGGTGCTAGCGAGGCCGCCACCAGCATCCCCGTTGCCGCTCCAGACACTAAACTACTGCGCTCCGACTGCACCAGGTTGATTGCGCCCGCTGTGCCCGCCGCCAGGGGCAGCAGCACCGCCACCGCCGAAATCTGGCTGCGCTCAATCATCAGCGGCGTAGGGATCTGCTGCCTGAAGGCAAAGCTGAGCAGGGCCGCCACGCTGATCGTCACCAGCAGCGCGACAAAGTATCTGAGTACGCTGCGGCCAATCAAATGCCGATCCCCTCTGGCCGTAGCAATTGCCGTATTCATGGCCGGGCCTGCAAAGGGGGCAATCAGCATAGCCGCTACCAGGAGATAGGTCGTCGTGGTGTAGAGCCCAATCCAGACCACGACCCCGGCCAGAGCCGCGTAACTCAAGAACCCTTTCCAAGAGCCGACGCTTTGCAGCCCCGCCAAGAAAATTTCAATGGGGCTGCGCTCCTCGACCTGCGTCACCTGCCGAGCCGCCTCCTGAGCCGGAGGATGCAGGGCCATCACGCCCGTGGGCAGCAGCGTAATCTTGAGACTGGGCAGCTCTTGAAGTGCCTCTAGCAGAGGCTCAACTTTTTGGTTGGAGACATGCACCAGCACCATATCTAAGGGTTCATCCCCTGCGGCCTGCCACAGGGCCAAATTGGTTCCCTGGCAGGCTTTGGCTTTCTGCCGTACAGTTTCACCACACCCAGAGGGGACTTGAATCAGCAGTTGGCGCATGGCTTACACGATGGATAAAGGGTTAGTGGGTGACGTGCACTAATGCTGGGCTATCACGGCGCTCCAGCCAGCAAATAGGCAGCGGTGATTGGTGCAGTGACTGCAGCAGGGCACTTTCTGTCGGCCTATGACCTCACGGTTGCTGAGACACCTGACGCTTATACAGCTTGGCCAAGGGCGTTGCGGTAGTTCCGTGGAGCAAAATAGAGATGCAAATGACTAAACTGCCGATAATCCAGGGCTGCTCTAGGCCTGTTTGCTTCAGTGCCAGAAATGCGTAGAAGATAGCAGCAGCCCCGAGCGGCCCAAACCAGCCGATAAAGAGGGCATCTTTAAGGGGTTTTAATTGCCCCAACAATGGGCGCACCAGCAGCACAGCCGGAAGGCGTCGGAGGAGCAAAATTGCGATCGCAGCCCCCACCCCTTTCCACCCCAGTGCCACCCAATCTTGCCAGGGCAAGGCTAACCCTAGCAGCACAAAAATATAGAGGGTCAAAAAGCGATCAACCGCTTCTTGTACCCCTTCTTCCTCAGATCGCTCTTGCCCCCCAACAGCCCAGTCTAGGGCCAAACCTGCTGCAAACACAGCCAAAATACCGTCGCCCCCAACCAGCTTGACCGCTGCTAGCACCAGCAGCGATAGCCCTACTGTAAAGGCCAAGAACGAGGACTTTTCGGAGGTTTCTTTAGCCTCTGACCAGACCAAAAATTTACCGGCTCCGTAGCCAATCAAAGCCCCCATGACGACGGCAGCCCCAACTTCCCAAAGTAGGGTTTTGAGCGCCCAGTGACCTAATGCTTCGCCCACCGGGCGGGTCAGCAGCAGAATCGGCAGCATGACAAAGGGCAGGGCTAGCCCGTCGTTGATTGCCGATTCTGTAGAGAGGGCATAGCGGATCCGATCAGGCAGATTTTCTTCAGCTACTTTGCCGGTTACCACCGCCGTTGAGACGACCGGATCGGTTGGGGTTAGCACCGCACCCACCAGCATTGCTACCCCAAAGGGCAAGCCTACGATCCAGTACACCAGCAGGCCGCTCACCAGCCACATTAGCGGCATGACCAGCCCTAGCAAAACCGCCAGTACCCGCCATTGCTCAAACGGATACTTACGGGGAATGCGCAGGGCAACGGCCATGAGCTGAATTGCGATTCCAACCCGCGCCCCCTGCTCCAAAATGCCGTCTAGATTGCCCCAGTGATCTAAATCAATCCAATTAAGGACAGCTGGGCCTAACAGCACCCCGACAGCTAAA
>DATNQE010000570.1:0-2975 GCA_036702895.1 Trichocoleus sp.
CCTAAGTTCGGCAGGTAGCTAGGCCGACGGTCTGCCTTGCCCCCTGCACCGCCTATCTCCCTAGTGCAGAAAATGCCGCACTCCCGTTAGCGCCATGATAACGCCCAGCTCATTGGCCGCCTTGATCGAGTCTTCATCGCGACGGCTGCCGCCGGGCTGCACGATTAATCGAATGCCTGCTGCTGCTGCAGTCCGCACCGAATCATCAAAGGGGAAGAAGCCGTCACTGGCCAAAGCCGCGCCCTGAGTTTTCTCCCCCGCCTGAGCCAAGGCAATCTGCACGGAGCCGACTCGGTTCATCTGACCAGCTCCTACCCCTAAAGTCTGGTGATTACGGGTGATCACAATGGCGTTGGATTTAACGTGCTTCACCACGCGCCAGGCGAAGAGCATCTCGCTCAGCTCCTGATCGGTCGGCTTTTGGTCAGTGACGATTTGCCAGTTAGCCGGGTCATCAGCATGGGTATCGGGGGTTTGCAGCAGAAATCCACCTGCGATCGCATTGACCGCCAGGTTCGGTCCCTGGTCAAGGTCAGGCAGCACCAGCACCCGCAGATTGCTCTTCTTCGACAGAATTTCGCGCGCCTCAGGATCACAACCTGGCGCCACAATGCACTCCAAAAAAGTCCCCGTCAGGCGCTGAGCCGTTTCGGCATCAATGGAGCGATTGAGCGAGACAATGCCGCCAAAAGCGGACGTAGAGTCGGCATCGTAGGCAGTTTGGTAAGCAGCAGCTAGCGTATCGCCCATCGCCACGCCGCAGGGGTTTGTGTGCTTCAGAATGGCAGCAGCAGGACGAGCCGCCGGAAACTCAGCAATGATGCGGCGAGCTGCCTCCAGGTCAACCAGGTTGTTGTAGCTCAGCTCCTTGCCCTGAAGCTGCTCCGCAGCAGCCCAGCCCGTGGGCGTTGCGCCCGTCTGATACCAGGCGGCGGGCTGGTGGGGGTTCTCCCCATAACGCAAAGACTGGTGTTGGGTGCCTGCCAGCGTCCAGCGCTCGGGCAGGGCTTCAGCAGCTGTCTCCGATTGTTCTGTTAGATAGGTCGCAATTGCCTGGTCATAGGTAGCGGTGTGCCCAAAGGCTTCCCGCGCGCACGACTGTCGGAAGGCTTGGGGCACGCTGCCCTGGTGCGATCGCATTGCCTCCACATAGGCCTCATACTGCGCCGGACGGCACAGCACCGTCAGGTAGGCATGGTTCTTGGCTGCCGCCCGCAGCATCGCCGGGCCGCCAATATCGATTTGCTCAATCGCCTCCGGCAAGGTTACCCCCGCTTTAGCAATTGTTTGCTCAAAGGGATAGAGATTCACCACCACCAAATCAAGAGGGCGAATGTTGTTGTCCGCCAGGTCCTGCTGATCTTCGGGAAAGTCCTGCCGCGCCAAAATGCCGCCGTGAATGCGGGGGTGCAGCGTCTTGACTCGGCCACCCAGGATCTCGGGAGAGCCCGTGTAATCTGAAACCTTAGTAACCGGCACGCCTGCTGCCATCAGGGTTTTAGCCGTGCCGCCGCTGCTGATAATGTCAAACTCAAATTCTGTAACCAGCGTTTTTGCCAGCTCTACAATGCCGGTCTTATCCGAAACACTCAACAGCGCCAGACGTGCCATACTCGCTTCCCCAACTCCTGTGCAACTCTTCACTATAGCGCTCCACCACAGCGAATTTTGATTTGACGCTCTCCAACGTCCCCTTAGCCCTATCTGGGGTACTCTGGGCCTTGAGGTGCACAAAGTCTCTGCCCAAGTGCAGGTCTCCCGGCACGATTCGTTGCCGAGGTCACACCCTAAAGTCCCTAAACGGGAAATGATCGGGTTTAGCTCCCTCTTTAAAGCTCACATTGATTAGGAGGTATGCCATGAGTGTTGACGACAAGAAGTTTACCGACGAGCTAGACAAGGCGGTAGACTACGCCCACAAAGTTTGTGCCGAGAAAGGGGAAGGCTCCCCTGAGTGTGCCGCCGCCTGGGACATCGTTGAAGAAATGCGCGCCGAGGTGTCCCACCAGCACCAAATTCCTAAAAAAACTGGGTTTGATCAGTACCTCGAAGAAAACCCCGACGCCATTGAGGGGCTAATGTACGACAGCTAACAGACAGCCTGCAGAGGGCTGCTAGCGACGGTTCAGGTGAACCGTCGCTAGACTTAGGCTTATGCGCCACAGGTAAAACGCGAGGGGCAGGGCAGCTATTGCCATTGTCGTAGGCTGGGCCGATGTTAAAAAAGCTCGCCTAGAAGGTTGCCAGCCCTATCGAACAGCCTTCGCACCGCCTACCTTGGGATCAGTGGAAGCATTAACGGCATTGCCATGAAAACCCTGATCATCGGCTACGGCGATCCCCAGCAGGGCGACGCAGGCGCTGGCTACCGCGCTGCAGAAGCCATAGGCAGTTGGGGCTTACAGTCAGTAGAGACTCACTCCTGCCTTCAGCTCACCTCCGATCTGGCAGCTGCCTTAGCCGAAGCCGATCAGGTCATTTTCATTGAGGCAGCCCCAGCACAAAACCCCTGTAGCCCGCTT
The DNA here is from genome assembly GCA_036702895.1 of Trichocoleus sp. Lineage (GTDB taxonomy): Bacteria > Cyanobacteriota > Cyanobacteriia > Phormidesmidales > Phormidesmidaceae > JACVSF01. The sequence goes on from DATNQE010000570.1 coordinate 2,523, forward strand.
CTTCTTCAAAGGCTTTTTCCCCAACCCGCTCCTGATGTTGGCCCCGACGCTGCAATACAAACGTCTATCAATATTGCTCCCCAACGGCTGCTGACTCTGGCAAACGCCGATTACAGTAGGACTCCAAAAGCCTACAGGTTGCTGCTACCCACCCGCGACTGTCAGCCCAGCGAGAAACTATCCCCCATCGCAGAGTCAGGTCTGCGGCAGGTGCTCCGCCACATCCGCAATCTGCTTAAGTAGCACCTTGGCTACTTGAAAGCTTGAACACATCACTGCATATAGGGCAAAATCGGTAGAGCCTATAGCTCTAAGTAATTAGCTTTAAGTAGTTTGAGTAGTTAGTTAATAATAGTTTGCGAAACATTGCTAACGCCTGCTCTGAACCCTTTCTTTTTTAAGAGAAACATCACAGCATCACAATCTATAAAGCAGTGCCTTTCCGCTACCAAC
>DATNQE010000573.1:0-6962 GCA_036702895.1 Trichocoleus sp.
GGGGTAAGGCAAAGGGCAGAGGGCAGGAGGCAGAAGGATCACGGCCACGTAGGGTGGGCACCGCCCACCAAAATCATCACCGCCACCCGGAAATCAAAAATCCTCGGCCAGACGCAATGACGGGCAGGCTTGCAGAAAGGAATTTCCCTTGCGCTCGGCATCTGGGTTATCCCGATTCGCAGGTGTGGGGCGCACAACGCCCTGGAATAGATCCTCTAAGCCGTAGGGCGTGAAAAACTGCCACTGCCCCTGCAAGTCCACCCGCACGCCCACGGCGGTTGCCGTGTGCAGCCAGTTAGCAACGCCATCTTCAGTGCTGTGGTAGAGCTGCCGCCCCTGCCGCCAGCGGGCAAAGCTAGCCTGATTTTTGACATCGAACTTGTAGGCAGAAAAAGCTTCGGCAAGGGCCGTTTTGGCTGCTAGCTCCTGGGTGCGAGGGTCAAAACCTGCCGTCGGGGCAGCGTCGTCGGGCAACTCGAAGAACGCAATATCGAAGTCGTTGATTATCAAGCCGCAGGTTTCGCCAAAGAGGGCTCGCCAAACTGTATTGCGCACCGCCCCTCCGGCCAGCCACCAGTTAGGCAGGTTGAGTTGGGCAATCGCGGGCAACACCGCCCCCACAGGAGATGCTTCTAGAATCTGCCGCAGGCGGGCAAGGTCACTCATGGCAGGGCTCCACTCGGTAAGCGCAGCGCCGAGCTCCAGCAACAATGTGCTCTGTGCGCTCTACCGTGACGTCATCCCCCAGGACTGCTTGAAAGACCTCCAGTTCGCGATCGCACAGTCCTGGGCAGGCAGATGCAGCAATGCAGATAGGGCAGTGGTTCTCAACCAGTAGATAGGAGCCATCGGAATGCGGTTTCACCTCGGCCATGTAGCCCTCCTCAGTACGCACCTGAGCCAGAGCTTCTAGCTTTTGCGGCAGTCCGTCTTGGGCTAATACCTGGGCCTGGTACTGCTCAATTTGGTGGCGCGATCGCACCGCCAGTAGCTGGCTGAGCCCAGCCTTCCCAAAAGCCTCGTCGATTGATTGCAGCAGGCCCAAGGTCAGGTCGGCGTAACCGCTAGGAAAAAACTGATTGGCTTCGAGCGTCAATCGCCACTGCTTGGCCGGACGCCCCATAGCGCGGGGCTCCTCCTCGTAGGTCACCAGCTTTTCGTCCTGCAGCGCATAGAGATGCTGCCGCACCGCCATGGCCGAAATTCCTAGATGGGCCGCCAGCGCTTGGGAGTCAGACGGGCCTTCCTGCTTCAGCAGATCCAGCAAAGCGCGCCGCGTGCGAACCTGAGCAGATTTTTTGGGGCCAGATTTTTGGGGAGAGGTTGTCATACCCACAAACTAAAGAAAAACCTTTACAAAGTCAATTAGGGCTGCGTATGATACTTTCTAAAGTTTTTTCTTTACATACTTTTCTTGCAAAGCGAGGTCACCATGAGTTCAGAAGAGATGGCCTCTGACAAGGTCGTGATCGTCACAGCGGCCAGCCGCGGCATTGGCGCGGGCTGTGCTTGGGAACTGGCTGCCCAGGGGTATCGGGTGGCGGTCTTTGCGCGCTCGGCCAGCATTTTTGATTTGGCCGACGATATTGGCGGTCTAGCGGTTCAGGGGTCGCTAACCCGTCCTGAGGATTTACAGCGCTTAGTCGACGCCACGCTGGAGCGGTATGGCCGCATTGATGCAGTAGTCAACAGCTTTGGCGATCCACCGCGCCCTGAGCTGCTGGATATCTCTGACGAGCTTTGGCTGGAAAGCTTTGAAATGCTTTTTCTGAGCGTGGTGCGGCTGGCGCGGCTAGTCACTCCGGCCCTGCAGCGCACTGGCGGTGGGGCCATCGTTAACATTTCGGCCTGTGATGCCCGTGGACCGAACCCGGGCACCCCTTTTAGCGGTACTTTACGGGCAGCCATGGAGGGCTTTACCAAGCTCTATGCCAAGCGCTATCGGGCCGACCGGATTCGGATGAATGCGATCGCACCCTTCTTTGTTGCCGATGATATGAGTGAATTAGATGGATGGGATGTGCCAAACGATTTGATGCTGGGCCGTCCGGCAACGTATGCTGAGCTGGCCAGAATCGTTAGCTTTTTGATTTCAGACGATGCCCAATTTATAAGCGGCACCACTCTCAAAGTCGATGAGGCTTACTCCGCCGCTCTTTAAGTTGGAAATGTCGCCCTTGGGCTTTCATTAGCGGGGTTTCATTAGCGGGGTTTCACTAGAATTTCCCGCTTTGGGGGTTTACTGGGGTTCCCCATGCCGATTGTCTCTGAAGTTGCCTCCGAGATGATCCTACGGCTGTTGTCCAAAACGGATTACCAGAGGAGCTTTGCAGAGTTTTCCACAGGGGTTTTCCACAAGGGCTTGCGTCCAAATTTCCCACGGGTTTCTTATCAGAACCTTTTACCCGAGCTTGTCATAGTAGCTTTTCACCATGCTTTCACTGTCGATTCGAGCCCCTATCAAAACCGAAGCAAAAGAGGCGATGGGGCTGGCGTTGCCGCTGGCCAGTGCCCAAGTCGCTCAGGCTGCGACTGGGTTTGTCGATACCGTCATGATGGGCTGGCTGGGGCGCGATGTGCTGGCCGCAGGCGGTCTGGCCGCGACCACCTTTACCACCCTGCTGGTGACGGCAACAGGCATTGTCATCGGCATCAGCCCACTGGTAGCCGAAGCCTATGGGGCGGGCAACCGGGCCAGAATTCAGCAGGTGTCGCGGCAGGGGCTTTGGCTCTCGCTGCTGGTGTCGCTGCCCATCATGCTGCTGCTGGCCAATGCTGAGCCTCTGATGGGGGCTCTGGGACAGTCTCCTACCGTAGCGGCCACCGCTAGGGTCTACCTGGGCATTTTGGTGTGGGGCTTTTTCCCAGCGCTGGCTTTTGCCATGCTCAAGGCGGTGGTGTCGTCGCTCTCCCAGCCGCGCCCGGTCATGGTGATTGTGATTGGCGGAACGGTGTTTAATGCGATCGCAAACTACCTGCTGGGCTTTGGCCCCTGGGGCTTACCGGCTCTAGGGCTCAGAGGTTTGGCCATAGCCAGCCTGGTGTCTCAATGGGTCATGTTGGCCTGTCTGGTGACCTACGTTCTCACCCAAACTAGCCTCAAGCACTACCGCCTGTTTCACCAGTGGCAGCGCTTTGAGCCCACGGTGCTGCGGGAGCTGGTGTGGATCGGTCTGCCGATTGGCGTGTCCTTTGGCCTAGAAGTTGGGCTCTTTAGCGTTACCACCTATCTGATGGGAGCGCTGGGCACCGACCTTTTAGCGGCGCACCAGATTGTCTTTCAGACCATTGCGGTGATCTTTATGGTGCCGCTGGGCCTGTCCATGGCCACCACCATTCGCGTGGGGCAGTGGAACGGACGGCAGGATCGTCAGGGGGTGCGGCGTGCTACTTGGGTCGCCATCGGCCTGAGCGCTACTTTCATGACCCTCATGGCCACGATGCTGCTGCTGTTTCCGCGTCAGGCGATTGGCCTATTTATTGATGTGAATGACCCGGTCAACGGACGAGTCGTGGCTCTAGCCGCCTCTATGTTTGTTATTGCAGCCCTGTCGCAGATTCTAGATGGGGTGCAAACCGCCGCTGCCGGAGCGCTGCGCGGCCTAAAAGATACCCGAGTACCCATGATGTTGAGCTTCCTGGCCTTTTGGGGCGTAGGTTTAGCGAGCGGCTACTGCATGGGATTTTGGCTGGGGCTGGGCGGCATAGGGCTGTGGCTGGGTCAGGCCACCGGCGTGGCCTTTGCCGCAATCCTCTTTACCTGGCGCTTTTGTCGTTTAACCCAAGTTCGATCATGAATGAGCCGGTGCAAACTCCTCTGACCTTTCCAGCCCGACCCGGCGGAACTCGCGTCGGCGTAATTTCCGACACCCACAGCCTGATGCGGCCCGACGCCCTGGAGGCTCTGGCTGGATCGGACCTGATCCTCCATGCGGGCGATATCGGCACGCCGGAGGTGCTGGAGGCATTGGGTGCGATCGCACCTGTCATCGCGGTGCGAGGCAACAACGACAAAGGCCCTTGGGCCGAAGCGCTGCCCGAGCAGACCACTGTGCAGGTTGAGAACGTCACCATTCACCTGCTGCACATCGTCAAAGAGCTGGCGCTCGACCCTCAGAGTGCCGGGGTAGGAGTGGTCATTAGCGGCCACTCCCACAAGCCCGGCATTACTGATCAAGCCGGCGTTTTGTTTCTCAACCCCGGCAGTGCCGGACCACGCCGCTTCAAGCTGCCGATCGCCCTGGCCCAGCTCCAAGTTGAGGGCAGTTCGGCCCAGGCCGCTATCGTTGAGCTGACCTGATGCTAATCCCAAACCTAAGGCTGTCTCCATTTCTGTAACCGCCTTAGGAAGCAAGATGGGCAGGGCTAACGTAAGAAGCATGGGACGTGGTCCCAATCCCCTCGATGTCTTCTCTCCAAACCCTTCTCTTCGATCTATTAGGAACGACTCCTATGTCACCTGTTCGTCCAGTTACCCCCCACCCTTCACGCGCTCGACTGGCTACCTGGGCTCTGCTAGGAACCGTACTGCTGGGCAGCGCTTTACCCCCAGCGCTCACCCTACTTGCAGCAAACCCGGCGCAGGCAGCTTTTGCCCAAGCCAGATCTGGCTCTGGGCGCTCAATAGCGGCTCAGCCCGAGCGCCGCCTGCCCTCCTACGTGCGCAATCGGGTTTTGCGTCACGCAGCCCAGGGGAGCGATGTACAGCTTCAAGACTTTTATGTCGTTTCGGCCAGCGCAGAAACCTGGTCCGATTCCTGCCTCGGCATTCCCGATCCAGTCGTTCTGTGCGCTGCTGTGCAAACCCCTGGCTGGCGAGTTGTGGTTAGCGATGGCCAGGCAAGCCGCGCTTTCCGCACCGACCGCACGGCCCGTGTCGTTTTAGAAGAGGGCCGCCCGATTGTGACTCAAACCCCAGAGGGGGGTGCCAAACCAGGCCAATCGCCCGTAGTAGCAGCTCCAGGAGGGGAGTCAGAGCAACCGGCAGAGCTGCCTCGGCTAACGACCCGGCGCATTCTAGAAGCAGCGGCCGAGACGTCTAGTTTGCCTATGGATCAAATCACCATTAGCGCTGTTGAGTCCCGCACCTGGGATGGCTGTTTTGGCCTGCCTGACCCAGAAGCCCCCTACTGCACCATGATTGGCATTCCGGGCTGGCGGGTGGTGGTTACTGCGCCTGAGCACGTGTGGGTCTACCACTCCAATCAAGACGGCAGCGAGATTCGACTCAACGAAGCGGCAAGTCAGCTTGGAGACGCAGCCATTACCCCTCGGCTCTTAACCAACAATCAAGACTACTCCGCTGAACCCGATGCGCTCTTTAGCGCCATCACCAGCGGCGGCATTGCCGGACAGACCACCAAAACTGTGCTGTTTCGAGATGGTCGGCTGGTGCAGTACCCCAATGGCAGTGGCACCCCCACTACCCTGCGGCGGCTCTCCCCCCAGGCGCTCAATGAGTTCATAGCCCAAATGCAGCTCGCTCAGCTGGATCGGTTTCAAGGACTTGGCTACGAGGCCAGCGGCACCGCCGACACTTTCACCGTCACGCTGATGCCCGGCCCCTACAGCATCACTCAGTACGATGAAACCCTGGTCCCCCAGCTTCCCGAGGCCCTGCAGCAGGTAATCCAAACCTGGGAATCCTTGAGCCGACCCCGCAGTGCCGTTGCCCCCGGTCGGTAAATACGCTCCCGGGGTTTAACTTAACCAGGCGAAGCGTTTATCGCCACATAGCTTGCTTTTCTAAGGGTGCGAAATGCGGCAATCTCCAGGGAGAAATTTCTCCCTGGAGATTGCTATAGCCCAAGGGCTAGCTTCACCAGCGCAAAGCTGGTAATGGCAGGTGCGTTGGTCTGTGCCGGTGTCCCTCCGCCCTAGCTATTATCTGCCCTCTACCCTTTCTCCCTTCTCCCTCGAGATCCTATAGATTGGTGGGCAGTGCCCACCCCACCGCCCTCTGCCTTTTGCCCTCTGCCTCCTCCCTGTCACTTCCCTGTCACATTTCTCACCAACGCTGGAATCAGCACTGTGTTGGAGGAGAACTTAGATGGACGCAGAGGCCGTAATGCATTGGATATACGTGGCGTGCATGGCCATTGGGGCGCTGCACTTTTGGTCGCTTAGCCGCAATCCTAAGGGCGTTCCCCAGTATGAATACCTAGTGGCGATTTTTATTCCCATCTGGTCAGGGCTGGCCTACATGGCAATGGCGCTGGACCAGGGCAAAATTGAGGCATCTGGGCAGATTGCCCACTACGCTCGCTACATCGACTGGATGGTAACGACGCCGCTGCTGCTGCTGTCGCTTTCGTGGACGGCAATGCAGTTCATTAAGAAGGACTGGACGCTGATTGGCTTTCTAATGAGCACTCAGGTGGTAGTGATTACCACGGGGCTGATTGCCGATCTGTCTGAGCGGGACTGGGTGCGATACCTGTGGTACATCTGCGGCGTTGCGGCGTTTTTAGTGGTGCTCTGGGGCATCTGGGGGCCACTGCGGGCTAAAACCAAGAGCCAGGGGCCAGAGCTAGAAGCGCTGCACGACAAGCTCACGGTGTACTTCACACTGCTGTGGATTAGCTACCCCATCACCTGGATTATCGGGCCGTCGGGCTTTGGCTGGATTAACCAGACCACCGATACGCTGCTGTTTTGCGTGCTGCCCTTCTTTTCTAAGGTGGGCTTTAGCTTTTTGGATCTGCACGGTCTGCGCAGCCTGCGGGGTCGAGATTCGGAAACTCCGGTGGATCGCCTGGCCGATCAGGTGCTTCATCGCCTAGGACGGGTCACGGCGCTGTGGCGGCCTCAGCAGGGTTTGGGGCGACAGGCCAGACGGCCTTCTAGAGGCTGGTAATCTCTGCTCCTTGGGCCCAGGAACTCTGGGCGCAGCTAGCCTGCGCCCTACTCAGAAATTCTCCCGGCGCTGTCAGGCCCTACGGCCGGGCAGCTGGTTTAATACG
>DATNQE010000584.1:0-7044 GCA_036702895.1 Trichocoleus sp.
CCCACCAGACTGCTCTACGATCTGGCCGTATTTGTTCTGCTCCACAAAAGCCGCTGCCTGTTGCTCCAAGGTGGCTAGCTGTTCCTTGAGCTGAGCCGCTGTCGCTTCGTCGCCCGCGTCCTCCGCCTTGAGAATCTGGTCAAAGACCTGATCCATTTCGTCTAGCACGGCCTTCTCTGAAGCGTAGTCCTGGGTGCCGATGCGGGTCGTACCCTTAAAAGCCAAGTGTTCTAGATAGTGAGCAATGCCCGTTTTGCCATCCTCTTCGTTGACTGCGCCAACGTTGGCATAGATCATGAACGACACCACAGGGGCCTGGGGCCGCCTCAGCACGATAAACTTCATGCCGTTGTCTAGCGTAAACTCGCTCACCTGGTCGGCAACTCGATCCAGGTAAGGCTGAATCGACTGCTCCGGAGCGGCTTCTAGATCAGCGGGAGTGGCCTGCCTGGCATAAGCCACCGAAGGCAGCAAGCCCCACACTAACAGCGCTACCAAAAGACTGTTTAGTAAGGTTTTAAGGAAAGGCCCGCTAAGGAGCCGAGGAAAATGCCGAATAGCGGCCTGCGGCTGCAGACGACGCAACGGTGCACAGTTCATAGATATGCCCGGAAGGTTGGAACACCTATACCAGGATAAGAAGTTTTGTAGGGAACGACTACAGGGGTTTCTGGCGGTGTCCTTTGGGCTACACCCTGATCGGGCTGATCATTGGGCTAGTGATGGCTAAACCCTTCAAAACGACTGGAGGCAAAGGTATCAAACAAAACGCCGACCACGCTGGAAGTCAACCCTACCGTCAAAACGCCGTGCCAGGGGTTGCCGTTACCAAGAATGCTGAGAAATTGCAGCAGATGCTGCCAACCTTGCTGGCTGAAGTCTGCAGTCAACGCCGTGATTTTCAGCCCGGAGAGCCCCAGGCCGACCATACCAATCATGATTAGCGGCAGCAAAAAGCTAACCAGAGCAGTGAAGCCCAAGGAGAAGAGACGACGGGAAACTTGGCGCATGCTTAGGCGCATAGCTGACCTGTTGCTTCTTGTTAAAGAGAGTCTTGTCACAAGTGAACCAAATAGAGGCAGGGAATTTTCCCTGATCAACCTTAAGCACCGAGTTTGAAACTTGTGCAGGTGGGGTGAGAATTCTTCAACCTCGATCACGCAATGTATTGAAGTGGTGTAACAAAAGTGGGCGCAACGGGGATCAGTTTAGCCAGCGCTACCGCCGAAGTCCCTAAAAACAAGGTGTTTCAGTCAGACAGCAGCAATTTTTGTCTGAGCGCTAGTTGAGAGTTCCTTTAAGGTTTGATGCTAAACCTGGGCATTCCGTAATGCTGCGGAATGGATTTCTTCAGCCCCTAGCCATTCTTGCCTAACCAATAGTGGTGAGTTTATAGAGGCAGAGGTAGGAGCCACTTCGATTAGCAGACCCTCCAAGCTAGACAACACCCCCCTGTGCGCTGTGCTGCCGTTTTCCATACTTACCGTTGTCTCTAGTAATGTATGGGTAAGGATCGCGCGAGGTCGGGCAATTGACGCAACTTGGGGACAGCTCCAGTCTCAGCCAGTGGAGCCGCCGCCTGCTAGCGGCCATCTTTTTAATGGGGCAGGTAGTTATTCACCTGATCTCTAGACCGATTCATCGTCGCAATACGCTTGACCAGATGGTCGCTGTGGGTCCTGCCTCGCTGCTGATTGCGCTGATCACAGCGGCCTTTGTCGGCATGGTGTTCACCATTCAGGTGACGCGGGAGTTTATCAGTTTTGGGGCGGGTCAAGCGGTGGGCGGGGTGCTGGCGCTGACTCTAGCCCGGGAGTTAGGACCAGTGCTGACGGCCGTCATTTTGGCGGGCCGAGTAGGGTCTGCCTTTGCGGCGGAGATCGGCACGATGAAGGTAACCGAGCAGATTGACGCGCTGCAAATCCTCAAGACCGACCCAATTGACTACCTGGTGATTCCCCGGGTAGTGGCCTGCGCCCTGATGCTGCCCCTGCTCAACGTGCTCTCGTTTATTACGGGCATGACGGGCGGGCTGCTGATTGCAACGAGTCTCTACAGCATTCCGTCGTCGGTGTTTCTGGACTCGGCGCAAAGTTTTCTTAGCACCTGGGATTTGATCAGCTCCATGATCAAGGCATTTGTGTTTGGCGTCATGATCGCGGTGATTGGCTCCAACTGGGGTTTGACGACCACTGGAGGCGCTAAAGGCGTTGGCCAATCCACCACAACCGCTGTGGTGACGGCTTTGCTGGGAATTTTCATCATGAATTTTTTCCTGTCCTGGCTGATGTTCCAGGGCTTGGGCAGCTCGGTGGCCAACAGTTTTTAGGTATCGCACCGCCTAAAATAGGGGTCAGCTATCCCTAAACATTTCCATTCTTTAAGGAGCTTGACTCGCTGTGGACTCGAACCCAAGCGCGATCGCATCCTCTGAGCCCTCCCCTGAATACACTGAACTCACCCCCAACTTCCGCCTGCCGCTGGGGCTGGTGGTGCTCGGGGCAGCGCTGTTTTGGCTGCAGCCTTGGGTCGGCGGTGCGATCGCGCTGCTAGGACTGTTTCTAATTGTGCAAACCGTGATGCTCAGACTGCGGTTCAGCGCTACAGCCCTGGAGATTTATCGAGGAACCCAGCAGATTCGCCAGTTTCCCTATAGCGATTGGCTGAACTGGGAGATCTTTTGGCAGCCCGTGCCCATTTTGTTCTATTTCAAAGAAGTCAACAGCATTCACTTTTTGCCTATCATCTTTAGTCCGCAGCAGCTTAGAACCTCTTTAGAGCAGCACTGCCCCCGCCCCGAAACCGCTCCTGAACAGCCTTCTTAAAAACCCGCTAGCCGCGGCCTTTGTTGCCTTCACCCCCTTTGAACGGGTGCAACGGCCTTTGGATTTGGTACGCTGACATCACAAGAGTACGGTTTGGCGAATTCATGTATTCAGATGATGTAACCCCCTCCGCAGCGCCAGCAAACGACGATGCCGCTGCCCGCGTAGCCGAACTGCAGCGCCAGGAAAACGACCTTAAGCGCAGCATCGCGGATTTGCAGTCAGCTTATACCCGGCTCTTGAAAGACCAGGCCCAGCAAATGCAGGCCGATTTTGGCCGTATCACCCAGCAGGCGGTAGCCGACCTGGAGCAGCGGCGGCGCACCCTCCAGCAAGAGGTAGAAAAACTGGAGCGGCGGCGCGATCGCATTCAGGAAGAAATGCGCACCAGCTTTGCCGGCGCATCTCAAGATCTGGCGGTGCGAGTGCAGGGCTTTAAAGACTATCTGGTGGGCAGTTTGCAGGATCTCGCAGCATCAGCCGAAAAGCTTAACCTGACGCCTCCTCAGCCAGAACCGCAGGTCACCCGCCCAGACAATCGCATAGACACTCGCACCGAAATTAGAGAAGGCAGAGAGTCTAGACGTCGCCCCCCTGAGCGGGAGGAGGCAAACCAAATCGGATTTGCTACCCAGCGCTTTCAAGATCAGACCGAGCGTATTCGCAGCCTGCTCGATCAGTACCGCATGCGGCCCGACTACTACGGCCCGGTGTGGCAACTGCGCCGGACCTTTGAACCCATCCACGCTGATCGGGTCGCCAACTGGTTTTTCTCCCAGGGCGGGCGCGGAGCGATCAAGAGCATGGGCAGCCGCCTGCAGAATGTGCTGGTGGCCTCTGCCAGTATTTCTATCCTGCACGCGCTCTACAACGACCGTTTGCAGACCCTCGTGCTGTCAAACTCACCTGAGCGGTTGGGCGAGTGGCGGCGCGGCTTGCAGGACTGTTTGGGCGTTTCACGCGCAGAGTTTGGCGTCAATCGCGGCCTGATGCTGTTTGATGCCCCTGAACCTGTAGCCCAGCGCGCCGAGCGCATTACTGCCGATGGGGGCATGCCGCTCATCATCATTGACGAGTCGGAAAACACAGTCAGCCTGTCGCTGCTGCAGTTTCCGCTGTGGTTAGCCTTTGCGCCCGATCCCCTGAATCCACCGCCACCCGAATATGACTATTACTAAAGGGGTCTAGGGTACAGGGTACAAGGTTCAGGGAAGCGACCCTATCCCGTAACCCTTGTACCTTGAATCCTGTGCCCTGTACCTCTTGAACCCTCCAGTAAAACTAGCTCCATCTGCCTCTAAACTGATACTGGCAGCATGTGAGAGAAAAGGCGTATGGCTGGGGCAATCGGTGCGATCGCAGGACTCATCCTGGCTGCGTATCTGCTGGGTTCGATTCCCACTGGGTATCTGATTGCCAAGTGGGCCAAGGGTATTGATATTCGTCAGTACGGCTCTGGCGGTACGGGCGCAACGAATGTGCTGCGCACAGTAGGTAAAGGAGCCGCAGCGGCGGTGCTGGCCGTTGATTTGATCAAGGGTGCGTTGGCGGTGCTCCTGGTAAAGGCGGCGTTTCCCGCGCTTCTCAACTCCGCTGCCGGGGCTGCTGTTAATCCTGACTGGCAGCCCTGGATTGAGGCCTTGGCAGGACTGGCGGCGCTTTTGGGCCACAGCCGCTCTATCTGGCTGAATTTTACCGGCGGCAAATCGGCAGCATCAGGACTGGGCATTCTGCTGGCGATGGCTTGGCCCGTGGGGCTGGGTACAGCAGCGGTTTTTGCGGCGGTAGTGGGCCTGTCGCGCATTGTGTCGCTGGGCTCGATTTTGGCCGCGATCGCAACGATTGTGCTGATGGTGGTGACGGGTCAGCCGTTGGGGTATTTGGTGCTTGCGATCGCCGGCGGTCTGTATGTCATTCTGCGCCACCGCAGCAATATCGAGCGACTGCTGTCAGGCACCGAGCCTCGCCTGGGCAGCCGTTCTGAAGCCCCATAGAGCTTTACTTTAGAAGTCCAAACTTAGCGATTGCCGTAGCGACCCCAGCTCAAAAAGGCTGTGACCAAATACAGCACAATTGCTGAGCCAATAATCGAGGGCACAATCGCTACGTCCTCAATAGACCACTGCAGAAAAGGCGCTGTGAGGCCGTACTCCTGCCGCAGGTAGTTGGCCATCCACTGACCTATAAACACACCGGCCAGGCCAATGACAACCAGCCCCACTGCCCGTCCCGGAATCTGTCGGGGAATTAAAATACCTGCTATCGCAGCACAGACCAAGGCAATGAGAACCTGAATCAGCAGATATTTGAGATCCATTTGGGTTGCTCCAATTTGCTAACGTGCTCTACCCTCCCAATTCACGCGATCGATCACTGGCAGCGCGCACCGCTTCGATCAAAGCAGAGCGTAAGCCTGCCTCCTCTAAGCGGGCAATGCCGGTGATGGTAGTTCCCCCTGGGCTAGTTACCCGGTCTTTTAGTTGAGCTGGGTGCAGCCCCGATTGCAACAGCAGTTCCGCAGTACCGCGCACCGTTTGCAGCGCTAGCTGAAGCGCCGTGGCGCGCGGCAGCCCTGCAGCCACGCCGCCGTCAGCCAGCGCCTCAATCATAATTGCCACGTAGCCTGGTCCCGACCCCGATAGGCCTGTGACCGCGTCCATTAGATACTCTGGCACGTCAACCACATCGCCAACGCTGCCAAAGATGCGTCGGGCAAGCGCCAAATCCTCGGGACTTGTGTGCGCTCCCGCCGTGATTGCCGTAATCCCGGCGCCAACCGTAGCAGGGGTGTTGGGCATGGCTCGTACGACCGGCCACTGCGGGAAAAACCCCTGCAGCCGCTCCAGGGTTACCCCCGCCAAGATCGAGAGCAGAAACCGAGGGGATGTCGCCGCCTGAAGCAGACCAGGCGCGACTTGGTCGATCACTTGCGGCTTAATGGCTAGCAGCAGGGTCTGAGCCTTTGCGACTACTGCGGCATTATCGTCAGTCGTGATGACGCCATAGGTGTCCGCTAAATAGGTGCGCCGCTCGGATTGAGGATCGCTCACGATAACAGCGTCAGGGGCAAAAACACCCTGATCAATTAAGCGGGAGATGAGCGCCTCGCCCATAACACCGCCACCAATGACACCCAGCATTGACTCAGGCACCTAGCTTCAACCTATATCTCTTCAAATATTCTCAAACAGAATGCTCAGCAGAGCCTTGCGTTAGCCCTAACAACCCAAGCAAGCTCCGCTAGCGCAAAGCCTCTACTCAAGCAGTTGTTGGCTTAGACGCTGCTGCTATCTCACCCTGCTGGCCGAACTCAGACGTTCATAAAGTCCAAACTGGAGTTTGGCTTGCCGAACCCTAAGAATATAAAACCCAAATTTTGGCCGTTACTCTCAAGCAGGAGACGCGGCCAAGCTTTTTTGAATACATGTTTTGACTAGAAGCTACCGTTGGAGAGAGTGCCAATTAACTCTGCACTTTTCCAGTTCGCATACTTTTTAGCACCGCATCGCTAGGTCGTGCCCTGCTGGCTTCTTGCCCCGTTTTATCAGCAAAAATCCAGCTAAGCCTTGGGTTTAGAGAACCAGAGGCTTAGCCAGACGATAGTCACAGGGTTGCAGCCGATAGCTACTTAGCGATGTGAGGGGGTTACGCCATGCGGATAGACTGCTCGGTCCAGGCGGGAGCAGGAGGCATTTGACCTCCCATTGCCATACCCTGGGGCTGACCCATGGGCAGCTCTTCTTCGAAGTCGCTGGGGGTGCTGACCTGAACGCAGTTGGGCGTGAAGAGGAAGATGCTCTCGCCGATACGCTCCTGGTGACCATCAATGGCGTAGGTACCGCCAGCAACGAAGTCAACGGCCCGCTGAGCTTGGTCGGGATCCATAATGGTCAGGTTGAGCACAACCGACTTACGCTCCCGCAGAGCCTGAATGGCTTGGGGCATTTCTTCAAAGGAGCGGGGCTCCATCACCACAACTTCAGAGGTTCCGTTCATTGCACCAGGCATTCCAATTACATTGCTACCCATGGGTGTCATTCCAGCATCAGTGGTCATCATGCGATCGCGAAGGCGGCGACGGGCCCGCGGCTCTTCCTGAGGCTGGACGACGGGCTGAGGATTCTCTTCTTGATAGAGGCTCTGGTACTCCTCGCCATCCATCTCTTCGTATTCGTATTCGTAATCAGCCGGATCGTTGAGTCCGACGAAGTCCCGTAGC